>JAPVSP010000446.1:0-2993 GCA_047519685.1 Chloroflexota bacterium | reverse complement strand
GCGGCTACCACGTCCGCGACATCGAGTTCGTGGCCGCCTTCGACATCGACAAGAACAAGGTCGGCAAGGACCTGTCCGAGGCGATCTACACCAAGCCGAACAACACGTACGTCTTCCAGCAGGTCCCGCACACCGGCGTGACGGTGGAGCGCGGGATGACCCACGATGGGCTCGGCAAGTACCTCAGCCAGATCATCGAGAAGGCGCCCGGCCCCACGGCCGACGTCGTGCGCATCCTGAAGGAGCGCGAGGTCGACGTGATGGTCTCGTACCTGCCGGTGGGCAGCGAGGAGGCCACCAAGTGGTACGTCGAGCAGGCCCTCCGGGCGGGCGTCGGCTTCATCAACGCGATCCCCGTCTTCATCGGGCGCGAGCCCTACTGGCAGCGCCGCTTCGCCGAGGAGGGGCTGCCGATCATCGGGGACGACATCAAGAGCCAGGTCGGGGCCACGATCAGCCACCGGGTCCTGACCCGCCTGTTCATGGATCGGGGCGTCCGCCTCGACCGGACGTACCAGCTGAACTTCGGCGGCAACACCGACTTCCTCAACATGCTCGAACGCGAGCGGCTCGAGTCGAAGAAGATCAGCAAGACGAACGCCGTCACGTCGATGCTCGACTACGAGCTCGACCCCGACGACGTCCACGTCGGGCCGAGCGACCACGTGCCGTGGCTGCTCGACCGGAAGTGGTGCTACATCCGGATGGAGGGCACGACCTACGGCGACGTGCCGCTGAACGCCGAGCTGAAGCTGGAGGTCTGGGACAGCCCGAACAGCGCCGGCGTCATCACCGACGCGATCCGCTGCCTCAGGCTCGGCCTCGACCGCGGCCTGAAGGGCACGCTCGTCGCCCCGTCCGCCTACTTCATGAAGAGCCCGCCGATCCAGATCCACGACGACGTGGCCCGTGAGCGCGTCGAGGCCTTCATCCGCGGCGAGGACGACGCGACCCTCGTCGGGACCGAGGCCCCCGAGGAGCGCCGCCTCAAGCACGTCGCCCGGGCGAAGGTGAAGGCGGCGGCGACCACCTCGTGACGACGCCGAAGCGGGGGCTCGAGGCGCCCCACCGGCGGGCCGACGAGGGCTTCTCGCGGATCACCGAGCGGATCGCGGTCGGCCTCTATCGAGCCGTCTCCTGGGTCCTCGGCCGGCTGCCCGAGCCGCCAGCGCGAGCGGTCATCGGGCGCCTGCTCCAGGCTTCCTACCTGCTCTGGCCGACGAAGCGCCGCTGGTCCAACGAGAACTTCGCCCATGTCCTCGGCCTGGAGGCCGGCGATCCCGCCGTCCGCCGGCTGGCGCTGGCCGCCTACCGGACGTACGGTCGCTACCTGGTCGAGCTCATGCGGCTGCCCGAGCGACCGCTCGAGGAGGTCATGGCGCTCGTCGAGGCGGAGGGGCTCGAGGAGCTCGGCTCGATCTGGCGTGCGTCCGGCCGCGGCGTCATCGTCACGGCCGCGCACATCGGCAACAACGAGGCCGCCGCCGCCGGCCTCGTCCACCACGGCTTCCCCATCAGCGGCGTCGCCGACGACACGGCGTTCCCGGAGCTCTTCGACCTGCTGACCCGCCAGCGCGAGGCATGGGGCATCCGGACGATCCCCTGGCGGAACCTCCGCGAGATCTTCCGGGTCCTGCATCGCGGCGAGATCCTCGTGCTGCTCATCGACTGGGGCTACCGCTCGGACGGCATCCCGGTCCGCCTCTTCGGCCACTGGACGACCCTTCCCGCCGGTCCCGCGGTGCTCGCCGCGAAGGCCGGCGTGCCGATCCTGCCGGTCGCCGTGCGCCGCCACGACGACCGATACGTGCTGACCCACGACGGCTTCATCGAGGTAGAGTCGAACGATCCCGCCGCGATCCAGCGGGCGACCCAGCGGGTCGCCGACGCGCTGGAGCGGGCGATCGCGGAGGCGCCCGACCAGTGGTACAGCTTCAAGCCGCTCTGGCCCCCGACGCTCGAGGAAGCGGCCGAGCTGGAGCGGAGGGCCGGGGGTGGCCCGGCCGAGGCGCCCGCCGGCGCCTCCACGTGACCCGGCCGCGGGCCGCGGTCCACGATGGCGCGGACGGCGGGCGAGCGGGCGATCCGGGTCCCGCCGGGACGCCGTTCCAGCGCGCCCGGGCGCGGACGATCGCGGCCGGAGCATGGCTTGCCTGCCGCCTGCCCGAGGATCTCCTCGACCGACTGGCGGACCTCGCCGGCGGGCTGGCGTACCATGTCGCCGCCCGGCGCCGCGAGCAGGCGCACCGGAACCTCGGGCGCGTCTGCCGCTGGCTCGCGGACGCCGGCGCGGGAAGCGCGGCGGCCCAGCGGGCCGGACGGGACGAGGCGGCCCTCGAGTCGCTCGTCCGGGCAGCGTTCCGCCACCACGCGCGGTACTGGGTCGAGCTCGCCCGCGCCGGCCGCATGAGCGCCGAGTACATCCGCGAGCGGGTCGTCATCGAGACGCCCGAGGTCCTGGACGCGGCGGTCCGGTCCGGGGGCCCGGCGGTCTTCATCGGCCTCCACCTGGGGGCCATCGAGCTGCCCGGCTTCTATCTCGGGCGCGTCGTCGGCCGCCCGTCGGTGGGTCCCATGGAGACCGTCGCCGACCCGGCCCTCCAGCGCTGGTTCCTGGCGACCCGGCAGGCCATGGGCGTGCGGCTCGTCGGGCTGCGCGAGGCGCGCCGCGAGCTCAGGCGGGTCCTCGCGTCGAACGGGATCGCCGGCATCGTCGCCGATCGCGACCTGACCGGCGGCGGGATCGAGCGGACGCTGTTCGGCGCGCCCGCGCCGCTCCCCGTCGGGCCGGCGCTCATGGTCGTGGAGACGGGTGCGCCGGCCTATTCGGTCGCCGTCCGACGGACGGGACGCGGGCGATATCGCGCTCGACTCGAGGCGCTCCCCGAGCCCATGGGCGCGACCCGCCGCGAGCGCGTCGAGTCGTTCCTCGACGGGGAGGCGCGGTCGTTCGAGCGACTGATCGCCGACGCGCCCGAGCAGTGGTGGGCCGT
>JAPVSP010000445.1:0-3680 GCA_047519685.1 Chloroflexota bacterium | reverse complement strand
GTGCCCGGCGGCCGGTCGCCGGCGTCGAGCCCCCGGCGTGGCGGCGATCCTGGATCGCGCGCGCGACGCGGCCGCCGCACGGAGGCGGCCGCCTAGCCGACTCTCGGCCAGAAGCGACCGGACCGCCCGGCCGGCTGAGTCCGGCCGTCGCTCCCGGCCCGCACCGCTCGGCCGGTCCGGCGCCGATTGTCGCCCGCGACGGCGGGGCGTACGATCGGCCGATCGGAGACCGAGCCGAGGATCCTCGCGATGGCCGGCGGCACGACCCTTCGAGACGAGCCGATCGCGGCGGGCGCGACATCGACGCCCTCGCCCACCGAGACCGAGAGGAGCGGCGCCCCGCCCGACGGGCCGCCGGCGGCCCGGACGGGCACCGCGACCGGGGCCCCTCCCGCGGCCCGCCCCGCGCCGGTCGCCGCGGTCACCCGCCACGGCGCCGGGCCATCCGGCCGCCCGTCGCGCATCGCGCGACAGCTCGTCCGTGAGCTCGGTGCCGCGCTCGCCGGGAGCCGGCTCGCGCTCGCCCTCGACGATGGGGCGGCCGACATCCAGGTCATGGCGCCGCCGCCCGGCATGGCGAGGGTCGTCATCCATGGCCCCGACGCGCTCGGGCGGCTGCTCTGGCCTCCGACCCCCGATGCGCTGGCGGAGGGATACCTGCGCGGCGACCTGGACATCGAGGGCGACGTCGGCATCGCGATCGATGCCGGCCAGGCACTCGACCTCGCCCGCCTCGACTGGACGGCCCGCCGCCGGCTCATCCGCTGGGGGCTCGAGCTGCGCCGCGGGACCGCCGCCGGTCCGTCCCTGGCGCGCGCCTCACGGCTGCGCGGTCCGCGACACTCACGGGCCCGCGACCTCGAGGCCGTCCGCTTCCATTACGACGTCGGCAACGAGTTCTTCGGGCTCTGGCTCGACCGGCGGCTCACCTACTCCTGCGCCTACTTCGCGTCGCCCGAGCAGCCGCTCGACGAGGCCCAGGAGGCCAAGCTCGACCTCATCGGCCGCAAGCTGGGCCTGCGACCAGGCCAGCGACTGCTGGACATCGGCTGTGGGTGGGGCTCGCTCATCGGCCGCGCGGCGGAGCGCTTCGGGGTCCGGGCCGTCGGCGTCACCCTCTCGCAGAAGCAGGCCGACCACGCCCTCGCCCTGGCCGCCGAGCACGGCTGGTCGGCGTCGGCCGAGGTCCGGGACTACCGCGACCTGGCCGACCTCGGGACCTTCGACGCCGTCGCCTCGGTCGGGATGTTCGAGCATGTCGGGCGGGCCAACCTGCCGGCCTACTTCCGGGCCGCGTTCGCCGCGACGCGTCCGGGTGGGCGATTCCTCAACCACGGCATCGCGAGCCCAGGCGCGGGCCGGTCCGGCGAGCGCGGACGCTTCGTCGACCGCTACGTGTTCCCCGACGGCGAGCTCGTCCCGGTCGATGTCGCGATCCGCGCCGCGCGCGAGGCCGGCTTCGAGGTCGTCGATCTCCAGTCGCTCCGCCCGCACTATGCCCTGACCCTCGCCGCCTGGGTCCGGGGGCTCGAGGCGCACTGGGCGGAGGCGCTGGCAGCCGCGGGGCCGGAGGTCGCCCGCACGTGGCGGCTGTACATGTCGGCCGCGCGGCTCGGCTTCGAGCGCGGCGACCTCGAGGTCTATCAGCTCCTGCTCGCCCGTCCGGCCGACGACGGGCCGGCCGAGCGGCCACTCCGACCGTGGTGGTGATCAGGACCGCCCCGGTCACTGGCAGCGGGTGCAGGGCAGCGGTGCTGGCAATGCGATCTCGAGCAGCCGGCTGACGAGCGGATCCAGGTCGGAGCGATCGTGGTCGGTGAGGATCGCGATCGCCACGCGCTCCGAGGGCAGCCAGCGGACGACGTCGCGGAAGCCGAGCAGGTGGCCGCTGTGGCCGTACGTGAGCCAGCGGCCGACCCTGACCTCCTGGACGCCGAGGCCGTACGGCACACGAGGCTCGAGCTTGCTGATGCGGGACGCGTCGCCGATCATCCGGGCCAGCGACCGCCCGCTCAGGACGCTCCCACCGTAGAGCGCCTCGGCCCAGCGGGCCAGATCCGGCGAGCTCGCGGCGACCGCGTCGGCGGCACCGCCGGCTGTGATCACCGACGCGAACGGCTGGATCGGGCCCTCCCGGACCACCGATGCGACCCAGTCGGGCGCCGCGCCCGACACGAGGTGCCCGACCGCCAGCGGGCCCCGGGGCCGCTCGTCGACCTGGACGAAGGCCGTGTCGAGCCCGAGCGGATCGAAGAACCGCTGGCGCAGCTCGACGGCGTAGGTCCGGCCGGTGACCTGCCGCACCAGCTGGCCCAGGAGCAGGTAGCCGGTGTTCGAGTAGACCCAGACGGTGCCGGGCGTCGCCCGGCCCTTCGACGTGAATGCGAGCGAGTCGGCGACCGTCCAGATCCGGTCGGGGGCCGCCTGCAGGGCCCGGTCGATGCCCGCGGCGCTGAAGACGTCCGGCAGGCCGCTGGTGTGGTCGAGCAGCATCCGGACGGTGATGCGTGGGTCGAGCCCCAGGCCCGGCAGGCGCGGCGCGACTGGCTCGTCGAGCCCCAGGCGACCCTCGTCGACGAGTCGAAGGATGAGCGCGGCGGTGAACGTCTTCGAGATGCTGGCCAGCGGGAACGCGGTGTCGGCGGTCATCGGGGTCCCGTGTCTGGCGTCGGCGACGCCCGACACGCCGGTCCAGGCCCGGCCGTCGGGCCAGCGGATCGTGACGGACACGCCCGGCGTCCCCGTCTCGGCCCGCCAGGCCTGGAGCGCGGCCTGGAGCGCGGCCGTCGGGAGCGGTCGAGGCGCCGGCGAAGGCGGGGGCCTGGGCGAAGGCGAGGCCGAGGGCGAGGCCGAGGGCGGGACCGAGGGCGGGACCGAGGGCGACGGCGACCCCGCTGGGGGCGGCGACCCCGCGGGCGAGGAGGACGCTGCGGGCGATGGGAACGCGTCGGCGGAGGCACGGGCCAGGTCTCCGGCCGGCCGCGTCCCAGGCCACCAGGCGCCGGTCACCAGCCCGGCGCCGGCGATCCCGACGGCGAGAAGGACGATCGCCAGAGCGAGCGCGACGAGGCGGCGCATCGTTCCGAGTGTACGGCGAGCGACGCGCGGTACCCTCTCCGTATGGTCCCTGCCACCCTCGCCCCCGGCGGCCGATGACGGCGCTCGGGGCCGCCGCGCTCCTTCGGTCCGTCGGCCTCCTCGCCGATGGCCCCGCCCTCTGGGGTCGGCCCGTGCCCGCGAGCAGCGCTGGCGTCTACGCCATCGAGCTCCCGACGCCCCAGCCCGCCGCCCCGATCGACGTCGCGAAGGTCGGCAAGTGGATCGAGCGAGTGCCCGACCTCCGACTCGACGGCCATCGCCCGACCTCCAGGGAGGTCGCGGCGAGGCTGTCCGCCTACTGGCTCGCGGACCAGGTCGTCCTCTTCGTCGGATCGGCGCCCGCCTCGATCGGTGGACGGATCTCCGCCGTCCAGCGGACGGCGCTGGGCGACCGACGGCCGCACGCCGGCGGCCACTGGCTGCACACGCTGCGGGGCCTCGAGACGTGTCGCGTGTGGTGGGCGCGGACGGATGCGCCCGAGGAGTACGAGGACGCGCTCCTCGACGCCTTCGCCGCGGCGCTGCCCGACGCCGTCCGGGCTGCGCTGCCCGAGCCCGGGCTCGCCCTGCCGTTCGCGGTG
>JAPVSP010000444.1:0-2985 GCA_047519685.1 Chloroflexota bacterium | reverse complement strand
GAGGATCTCGAACGACTCGACGGGGTCGCCAGAGCACACCGACTCCGCCGCCTCGAGCGTGGCTCCGCCGGCGAACACGGACAGGCGGCGGAGGACCGCCCGCTCGGGGTCGGCCAGGAGGTCGAAGCTCCAGTCGATCGTTGCCCGCAGGGTCTGGTGCCGGGCGACCGCGGCCCGGCTGCCGCCGGTCAGCAGGCGGAACCGGTCGTCCAGGCGGGCCGCGATCTGCTCGACGGGAAGCGCCCGGACGCGCGCGGCGGCGAGCTCGATGGCGAGCGGGATGCCGTCGAGGCGACGGCAGAGCTGGGCGACCGCCCGCGCGTTCTGCTCGGTCACGACGAACGTCGGCTGGACCGACTGCGCTCGCTCCACGAACAGCCGGCAGGCGTCGATCCTGGCGAGGTCCCCCGGGCTCACGGTGTCGGCGACCTCGGGGGTCGCCAGGGAGGCGACGGGCAGGATCGCCTCGCCAGGCACGCCGAGCGCCTCGCGGCTGGTCACGACGACCCGGACACCCGAGCACGATCGGACGAGCGCCTCGGCCAGCTCGGCGACCTCGGCCAGGACCGGGTCGCAGTCGTCGAGGACGAGCAGGAGCCGCTTGCCCTTCAGGTGGTCGACGATGGCCGAGAGGAGCGACCGCCCGGCCGGCTCGGTCAGGCCGATGGCGCTGACGACCGACGGGAGGACGAAGGCGGGCGAGGTGAGGGTGCCGCATTCGACGACCCAGGCGCCGTCCTCGAACCGGTCGAGGAGGACCCTGGCCAGCCGGAGGCCGACCCGGGTCTTGCCCACGCCGCCGGGGCCGGTCAGCGTCAGGAGCGACGAGCCCTCGAGGATCCGGGCCGCCTGCTCGATCTCGCGCTCGCGGCCGATGAAGCTCGTGACCTCGAGCTTGAGGTTGTTCCTCGGCGCCTCGGTCGTGCGGAGTGGCGGGAAGTCGCGGACCAGGCCCGGGCCGGTGACCTGGTAGAGCCGCATCGGCGTGTCGAGCGAGCGCAGCCGATGGACGCCCAGGTCGAGGACGCCGAGGGGCGCGCGCAGCTCGTCGCCGATCAGCTCGCGGGTCGCCTGCGAGATGACGATCTGGCCGCCGTGACCCGCCGCGCAGACCCGTGCCGCGCGATGGACGTCGAGGCCGACATAGCCCTCGGACGCGTCCCGCGGCTCGCCCGTGTGGAGGCCCATCCGATCGCGGACCGTGACCCCCTCGGGCCAGGACGCGCCGCCGATCGCGAGCTGCCCGTCGATGGCCGCCTGGACCGCCGCGCGGGCCGAGGAGAACACGAAGTAGAGCCCGTCGCCGGCCGATCCACGCTCGTCCGCGCCGTGGCGCGCGAACGCCTCGCGGATCAGCCGATGGTGCTCGGCCAGCACCATCGGGTAGCGGTCGCCCAGGGCCTGGAGCAGGCTCGTCGAGCCCTCGATGTCCGTGAACACCAGGGTGACGGTCCCCGCCGCCTGGCCGGCGCCCAGGGGTTCGAACGATGACAACAGGTGGCTTCCCCCTCTCGCGACGGATGAGACAGCCTACCCGCGGTTCCCCGGCGAGACAATCGGGGCGCGCCGGCGATGCCCAGGCGATGCCTGGACGGCCACGTTGCGCCGGTCAGCGGCCGCCACCCTCGACCCGGAGCATCACCTCGCGATGGCCGCAGGCTGAGGAGGATCCTCGACTCGATCGGTGCGGGATCGGCCGGCAGGAAGCGACGGTCGCGCAGGACGAGCGCGAGTCCGACCAAGCCGATCGTCCACGCCAGGTGCTCGCCGAGACAGCGTCGCGGGCCGATGCCCAACGGCGCATATGCGCCCGGCGGGAGGTTCTCGGCGGGCACGGCTCGCCAGCGATCGGGCCGGAAGGCATCGGGGTCGGGGAAGCGACCCGCATCCCGGTGCGAGACGGACTTGCTGAGCAGGACGACGGTGCCTCGGCGCACCGCGATGCCGCCCACGGTGCACTCGCGGACCGCCTGCCGGCCGGTGCTGTAGATGGGCGGGTAGAGCCGGAGGGTCTCGCGGAGGACGTCGCCGACGACGGCCAGGCGCGGGAGGTCGGCGGCCGTCGACTCGCGGTCGCCGAGCACGGCGTCGACCTCGTCCGCGACCCGCTCCGCCACCTCGGGATGACGGGCGAGCAGGTAGAGGGCCCAGGTCAGGAGGAGTCCCGGATCCTCGCGGCTCTCCACGAGCAGGGACACCAGGTTGTCGCGCACGAGGCGATCGCTGAGCCAGGGCAGCTCCGGCAGCCGCAGGAGCAGCTCGCCGAGCAGGTCGGGGCCGCCGAGCGACCGCCGACGTCGTGCCTCGATCAGCCCGTAGACCAACCCGTCGAGGGAGGCGACGGCTCGCCGCCGCCGCAAGGCGCGGCGCGTCGGCAGCCAGTCGGGCAGCAGGTAGAGGACGAGGGAGTCGACCCGCCCCTGGAAGTCGGCGTCCGTCACGGCGAGCGCCGCCGCCACGCGCTCGACGTCGGCACCCGTCGCGGTCGCCCCGAAGAGTACGCGAGCGGCGATCCGCTGCGACAGTCGCATCGTCTCGTCGAGCGTCGCGATGACGGTGTCCGGCGCCCAGCGCCCGGCGGTCGCGGTCACCTCCTCGACGATGACGGGCAGATGCGCGGCCATGCGCCCGGGGCTGAACAGCGGCTCGAGGAGGTCACGCTGGCGAGCCCAGGCCTCGCCCTCGGCCGTGAACAGGGAGTCGCCGATCACGCTCCGGGCGGCACGTCGGATGAGGGGCGCCTTCCGGAACGACGCCGTCTCGCTCACGAGCACATCCTCGGCGGCCTCCGTGCTCGTGAGCAGGAGGACGCGGACCGGCCCGAACCGCAGGCAAACGGCATCCCCGTACTCGGCCGACCAGTGGCGGAAGGTCCCGAGGGGGTCGGCGACGTAGGCCGGCTGATGGCCGAGCAGTCGACTCCCTGCCGGCGGCGCCGGGATCGCGCCCGGGTCACGGACTGCCGTTTCATGCGGCAGATCGCCT
>JAPVSP010000443.1:0-1565 GCA_047519685.1 Chloroflexota bacterium | reverse complement strand
TGGGCACCACGGTGACCCCGCCGCCCACCACGACGCCTCCGAGCGGCATCGCCTTCACGGGGGCCGCTGGGGTCATCCCGCTGGCGGGCCTGGCCCTACTGCTGCTGCTCGCGGGCAGCGGGATCCTGTTCTTCACGCGACGTCGGGAGGACGGGTCCGCGACCTGGATGAAGTAGGGAGGGGCATAGAGAGACGGCCCGGGCGATCCGCCCGGGCCGTTCCTTTCCGGGGTCCCTGGCCGACGAGACCTACCCGTAGAAGATTACCGTCGCCCAGAGGTGCCCGTTCACCCGTACCGTGCCGATCGCGACGCGGCTGAATGCCGATCGCAGGATGTTCCTCCGGTGGGGCGGGCTGGCCATGAAGGCGGCCTGCAGGTCGTCCACGTTGGATCCCACACCTACGTTCTCGCCGCCGATCGACCAGTGGTAGCGGCTCAGTAACTTGACGAGGGTGCTGTTGTCCGAGTGGAACAGGTAGCCCTTGGCGGCCATGGCGAGGCTGTGCTGCTTCGCGTACCGAGAAAGCAGCGTGTTCAGCTCGACGTCGGCCTTGTCGTGCGCCTCGCGCGCCTGGTTGGTCAACGTCAGCATGTGCTGCCGTGGCGCGAACCGGTTGGTGTCCGCCCACGCCGGAGCGAAGACCGCCGTGAGCCATCCCGCGAGGAGCAGGGCCGCCATGGCTCCGAGCATCCCCCGCCGTACGACTCGTACGTTCATCTCGAGCCTCCCGACCCGGGGTCCCGCCGAATCCGGCCCGGTCGAGGGCTCGGGTCCTTCGGCAGCTCGGCCACCTTCGCCCGAGGGCTCGAGGTCCGGAGCTTTGCGTCCCGCCGTCGCCGGCGGTTTGCCGTTTCGGGACCGGTCTTGTCTATACGTCTCCCCCGGTATCGGCTCGGAACCCGGATGGGTTGAGTGCGCGTGATCGGAAATGACTAGTCCACGGTCCATCGCACCTTGGCGGACGATCACCGGCAGTGGTATCGGTCCTCTTCGGGCAGCGCGGCTGCGGGCCCTGACTCGTCACCGCAAGGTGCGTGCATCCGGCCTATCGCATCGGCTGCACTCCGCCCATGTCATTAGTCCTAAGGCCCGTAGCCCTAGCGGAATGGGCGATGGGCCGATGGCAGGGGCCGGTAGGACCTCTAGGCTACGAAGCGACGCCGATGAACATCCCCCGCTCGACGGATGCATGGTCATCGGCCCTGCGGTTGAGGGGGCGAACCGAATGAACCCGCCGAACCACCGAGCCGGGTGGTTCCCGGACCGGTCGATCAGGACGGTCGGGCTGTCGCTGCTCTTCGTCCTGTTCCTGTCGCTGGGCGCGATCCATGCCCTGGCCGAACCCGGGAAGGGGCACGGGAACGGGCAGGCCCGTCGCGGCCACGGTCGGCCCGAGTGGGCCAACGGCAACGGTCCGACGGACAAGCACACCTCCCCGACCCCGACGCCGTCGTCGGACGTCTCCCGGTCCACCGACGCTGCGCCCCTGCCTGCACCGCAGTCCGTCCCGGCGCCGCCGACGGCCGAGCCCGCCGACGACCCGGGGACCGGACGTCCCGGCGG
>JAPVSP010000442.1:0-2005 GCA_047519685.1 Chloroflexota bacterium | reverse complement strand
TGAGGCCGGCGACGTCCGCGACGTCATCGGCGAGGCGGACGTCATCTACATGGAGCCGGTCGTCCAGGCCGACTACACCGCGTCGCGCGTCGAGCGGGCCGGCGAGACCGGCCTGACGCCGCCGGAGTACGTCGTGACCCGCGAGCTCCTGCGCGACAAGGCTCTCCGCAGCTCGATCATCCTCCACTCGCTGCCGCGCATGGACGAGCTGCCGGCGGACGTCGACGCGACCCGCCACCAGCGCTACTGGGTCGAGGCCTTCAACGGCGTCTGCCTGCGGATGGCGCTCCTGTCGCTCGTGCTCGGCGCGGCCGAGTAGGGGCTCGCCATGCAGACGGACCTCCGCGGGCGCGACCTCATCTCGCTGCAGGAGTGGACGAAGGAGGAGATCGACACCGTCCTCGACGTCGCGTTCCAGCTCAAGCGCGAGCGGGCGCTGGGCATCCCCCACCCGCTCCTCCGCGACCGGGTCCTGGCGATGCTGTTCTTCTTCTCGAGCACCCGGACCCGGGCCTCGTTCGAGGCGGGCATGGCGCAGCTCGGCGGCCACGCCCAGTTCATCGAGAGCCGCACGACCCAGATCGCCCATGGCGACACCGCCCGGGAGATCGGCGAGATCCTGGGCCGCTACAACGATGGGATCGCCATCCGCAACGTGGACTGGGGCGTCGGCAACCGGTACATCCGGGAGGTCGCCGAGGCGAGCCGCGTGCCCGTCCTCAACATGCAGTGCGACATCTTCCACCCGCACCAGATCCTCGCCGACCTGATGACCATCCTCGAGAAGAAGGGCGATCCGCGGGGCCGGACGATCACCGTCAGCTGGGCGTACGCGGCGAGCTACCAGAAGCCGATCAGCGTGCCGCAGGACCTGCTCCTGGCGGCCACCCGCTTCGGGATGAACGTCCGCCTCGTCCACCCGCCCGAGTTCGAGCTGATGCCCGACCTCCTCGAGCAGGCGGCCGAGAACGCCCGGCGCTCGGGCGGCAGCCTGGAGCGGATGGACGACTTCGACGCCGGGTTCCGCGGCTCGGACATCGTCTACGCGAAGAGCTGGGGCGCCCTGCTCCGGGCGAAGGACGACGCCGAGGGCGCCGAGATCGCCTCGCGCTACACCGACTGGATCACCGATGAGCGGCGGATGGGCCTCGCCTCGGAGGACGCGATCTTCATGCATCCGCTTCCGGCCGACCGGAACATCGAGGTGACCGACGGGGTCATCGACGGCCGCTGGTCGGTCGTCTACGACGAGGCGGAGAACCGGCTGCACGCCCAGAAGGCGGTCATGGCGCTCACCATGCGCTGAGGTCGCCCCAGGAGGGACCGGACCCATGGCGGACAGGACGCTGGTCGTCGCGATCGGCGGCAACTCGCTGATCAAGGACCCGCAGCACATGTCGGTGCCCGACCAGTACCGGGCGCTCGGCGAGACGAGCGGGCACATCGCGGCGATCATCAAGGAGGGCTGGCGGGTCGCCATCGGCCACGGCAACGGGCCGCAGGTCGGCTTCATCCTGCGCCGCTCCGAGCTCTCCGCGCACGAGCTCCACGAGGTGCCGCTCGACGTGTGCGACGCCGACACGCAGGGCGCGATCGGCTACGAGCTGCAGCAGAACCTGGCCAACGACTTCCGGCGGATCGGCATCGACCGGGAGGCCGTCACGGTCGTGACGCAGGTCGAGGTCGCGGCGGACGACCCGGCGTTCGGGGCACCGTCGAAGCCGATCGGCTCGTTCATGGACGAGGGGACGGCCGGACGGCGCCGTGACGAGGACGGCTGGGCGGTGCGCGAGGACGCCGGACGCGGCTGGCGGCGGGTGGTGCCGTCGCCGCGGCCGGTGCGGATCGTGGAGGTGGGCGCGGTCAAGGCCCTCATCGCCGATGGCTTCGTCGTCATCACGGTCGGCGGCGGCGGGATCCCGGTCGTCCGGAACGAGCGGGGCGAGCTGCACGGCGTCGCCGCGGTCATCGACAAGGACTTCGCGTCCTCCCTGCTCGCCTCGGT
>JAPVSP010000441.1:0-2675 GCA_047519685.1 Chloroflexota bacterium | reverse complement strand
TCAGCCCTTGGGTTGAACGAGCGCCAGCACGTTCCGGCTCGGATCGACGAACCACGCCGCCCAGGAATGGCCCATGTCGGCGATGCCGTCCACGGTCACCGGGTCGGGAGCCTCGTACTCCTCGATGCGCACGCCTCGAGCCCGGAGGTCGGCGAGCGCCGCCGCGAGGTCGGGTACGCGCCAGGCCATCTGGGTCTGGGTGTCCGACGTCCCGGTCGTGCTTTCCGTGACCGCCAGCTGCGTTCCGCCCCCGCAGCGGAAGACGATCCGATCAGGGTCCTCCCGCAGGATCTCCAGCCCGAGCGTTCCATGGAAGAAGGACCGGCTTGCCGCCAGGTCGGTCGATAGCAGGATCGGAAACACGGGATGATCGCCGAGCATGCGCACGCCCTCCTTGCCCTTCGCCGCCAGGGAGCGTGACCGAGGCGTCGACGACGAGCGCTACCGGCGCTGGATGCTCCGACTGGTCTGAGGCCACCCTAGAGTGCCGTGAGCGCACCGGCAAGACCCGTGGGTCATCCCGGACGTTCACGCGGCGCATCCGGCCGACGGGCGCGCTACCGACCCTCGTACGCCTCGCGGAGCGTCGCGACGTCGAGCTTCTGCATCGCGAGCATGGCCTCCATCGCCCGAGCGGCGCCAGCCGGGTCGGAGCCCCCGAGGTAGGCACCCATCTCGCGCGGGACGACCTGCCACGACAGGCCGAACCGGTCCTTCAGCCAGCCGCACTGGCCGTGCTCACCGCCGCCCTCGACGAGCGCCTCCCAGTAGCGGTCCACCTCTGCCTGGTCCTCGCAGTCGATCTGGAACGAGACGGCCTCGCTGAACGGGAACTGCGGGCCGCCGTTGATGCCGACGAACGGCTGTCCCGAGAGCGTGAACGTGACCAGCAGGACCTCGCCCGCCTTCGTGCTCGGGTTGTCGGCCGGCGAGCGCGAGACGCCGTCGATCCGGCTGTCGGGGAAGAGCGACGTGTAGAAGCGGGCCGCCTCCTCGGCCCGCCCGTCGAACCACAGGTTCGGAGTGATCTTCGACATGGTCGTCCTCCTGGGGCGTCGTCTGAGAGGCCGAGCCTACCCGAACGGGCAGCCACCAACGCACGGGCGCTGGGCGGCCCGGCCGGGGTCGCGGCCGATCTCCAGGCCGCCGCCCTGGGCTCCCCTCTCCTCTCGATGCGAGCCTCGCCCAGGTGCCAGGGGTTGGCACGAGGCGCGCCGCGACGTAGGCTCCGCGGATCGCGGCGCCGACCGTCGGACCGGCGCCGCATCGCGAGGAGGGGGCCCATGCCTTCGGCGCAGCACACGGTGACGATCGGGCGGCCGATCGGTGAGGTCTTCGAGTTCGTCGCGCGCGGCGAGAACGCGCCCAGATGGCGGCCCGGCGTGCTCGACATCGAGCACGCGTCCGGGACGGGCGTGGGGGCGACGTACCGGCAGGGCGTCAAGGGCCCCGGCGGCCGGCGGGTCGCGGCGGACTACGAGATCACGGCGTACGAACTTGATCGGCGGCTGGCATTCAAGGCCATCGCCGGGCCCGTGCGGCCGACGGGCGAGTACCGCTTCGAGCAGGTCGGCGACGGGACGCGGCTGACGTTCTCGCTGGCGGCGGATCTCGGCCTCGTACAGCGCCTGCTGATGGGCGGCATGGTGCAGCGGACGATGGACGCCGAGGTCAACGCGACGGAGACGCTCAAGCGCGTGCTGGAGTCGTCGACGGCGGGGTGAACGGCGCGCCCGATGGGTGCGTCAGCAGGCAGCACGAAGGAGTCGGCATGGACCTCAACAGCATCCTCATCGGGTCCGAGGACCCGCAGCGCCTCGCGGACTACTACGGCAGGCTCTTCGGCGAGCCAAGCTGGGCGGAAGGCGGCTACACCGGCTGGCGGATCGGCACCGGCGGGATCATGGTCGGGCCCCACGATCAGGTCACGGGACGCAACGCGCAGCCGGGCAGGATCATCTGGAACATCGAGAGCCCGGACGTGAAGGGCGACTTCGAGCGCCTCCAGGCCGCCGGCGCGACCGTCGTCCGGGAGCCATACCACCCCGACGCCGCCGGCGAGGCGTGGATCGCGACGTTCTCCGATCCGGACGGCAACTACTTCCAGCTCGTCAGTCCGATGTAGCCGGGGCGACCGCCGATCGGTGGTCACGAGCCAGCTTCCGCCGATCGACGCGATCGGCCAGCGGCGGTCCCGGCGCCGCGCTAGCGATCCGCGAGCGCCGTCGTCCCCTCGGCCGCGATGCGCCCGTCCGTACCTGCCGCTCGCGGTCCCGCGTCGTCTCCGGGTGCTGTCGCGGCGTCGAGCCGCTCGAGGAAGGGCTTCGCGCCGATCCGCGCGAAGGTGCGTCGCCCCGCCTCGGCCACGGCGCGGACCTGCGGGTCGGCCGGGTCCAGCAGGGTCACCATCTCGAGCGCGGTCGTCGCCCCGTCCACGACCATCCCGAGGGCATCCCAGCGCTCGAGGACGCCCCGGTACAGCGACAGGGAGGCGGCCGGCTTGCCGGCGAGGGCGGCGAGCCCGGCTTCGATCTCGCGGGCACGGACCTCGATCGCCGGGCCGTGGTTCCCCAGCGCTGCGAGCGCCTCGGCATCCGCCCGGGCACCGGGCGCGTCGTGGTCGAAGAGGGCGTAGCGACCCGCGTTCCCGAGGTCGGTCGGCGCTCGGGCCTCGC
>JAPVSP010000440.1:0-1776 GCA_047519685.1 Chloroflexota bacterium | reverse complement strand
GTGACCGAGATCCGGGCGACGTCGCTCGACCCGCCGCCGTCCGACCCCTCCTCCGGGATCTCCCAGCTGGACCTCGCGAACGCCCTCGGCCACCTGAGGCCCGAGGAGCGGACGCTCATCGCCCTGCGCTACGTCGCGGACCTCGATTCGACGGAGATCGCCGCGGCCGTCGGGATCTCCGCGTCCGGGGTCCGAAGCCGCTTCGCGCGCCTCCTCGACCGCCTTCGGAAGGAGCTTGGCGATGCCTGAGTCCGACGTCTTCGAGCGTCGCCTCCGGGCCGCCCTGGATCGGTACGTCGAGGGCGGGCCCACGGACTTCGACGCGGCCGGGTTCGCCCGGATGGTGTCGACAGCCGAACCGCGCCGGCGCCGATACCCCCTTGCGCTGACATGGAGCCCGTCGCTCCAGCTGGCCTGGCTGCTGCTCATCACCGGCCTGGTGCTGGCGCTGGCGGCGGGGGTCCTCCTGGTGGGCAGCCAGACTCGACGGCCGGCGATCACCGGGTCGGCGGGCGCCGCGGCGGAGCTGGTGGCGACCTCCCGCGCGGAGGCTTGGGCGATCCGGAATGGCACCCTCTGGTACGTGGGTGACGGCGACTGGTACCAGGTGGCGACCGGGGTCGAGACATCGGATGGCGGCCTGAGGGGCGTGGCGCGGGCTCCCGACGGAAGCCTCTGGGTGGCCGGCGATGGCGGCGTCGCGACCTACCACGATCGGTGGACCGTGGTCGACCGCCAGCGGGCCCGGGCGATCGCCTTCGGCCGCGATGGCACGGTCTGGATCGGCGGCGACACGCTGGTGGCGCTGCGGTCCGAGGACGATGCCTGGACGCGGGCGACGATCGCGGGCCCGCGGCTCGATCCGCCGGGTATCGCGAGTCTGGCCATCGACGGACACGGAAACGTGTGGGCCACGACCCTCGGTACCTGGAAGGAGCCCGGCAGTCTGGCACGGCTCCAGGGATCCACGTGGCAGATCGTCCGCCCGCGGGAAGACTCCCAGGATCTCGTGACCGACATCGAGGCGTCGGAGGGCGGTGACCTCTGGGTCTCGCTCTACGACGGGCGATGCCGGCTGGCCCGGTTCGATGGCCGGTCGTGGACCCTGTACGGCGAGGATGACGGCGTTCCGAGCGACATGCTCGGGGGCCTCGCGATCGCGCCCGATGGCGAGGTGTGGATGCCGACCGAGCGCGGCCTGGTTCGCTTCGATGGCCGGCACTGGACGACGCTGCACCAGGCTCGCTGGTTCTCGGCCGTCGCGTTCGCGCCGGATGGTGCGATATGGGTCGTGGCCCAGGGCGGATCGGGATTCCAGCGACTCGAGGAGATCCCCGACTAGCCGATCGCGACGTTCGAGCGTCCCGGAAAGGTAGGGGGCCCGATGCGACATGCAGTGTCGATCAGGGTGGCGGCCGGCCTGGCCGCGGTGACGCTCCTGGCGGGGTGCAGCGGGGCGGGATCGACGTCGTCGCCGAGCTCCAGCCCGTCCGTGTCCCCGGCGGCGACGCCCGTCGGCTCCGTCGCCGCACCGAGCCCCTCGCTCGCGCGGGTCGATGTGACCGGGACCGAGACCTGCACCCAGCTCGACCCGGGCGACGCGACGATGGTCGGGTCGGTCAGGCAGGTCCGCGGCGAGAAGCTGCAGTGCCGCGATGAGATGTCCGATCCCAGGGTGTCGGGAACGACGGACGTCTTCAGCATCGACTACGACCAGCAGCCGGACGGAAGCGCGGTCGCCTGGTGGCCTTCCTTCGCTTACCGCAACGGCGCCGG
>JAPVSP010000439.1:0-4736 GCA_047519685.1 Chloroflexota bacterium | reverse complement strand
TCGAGGGCGAGGAGCTGGGGCACGGCGAGGTGCCAGAAGTCCTCGCAGATCGCCAGGCCGATCCCGACGCCGAGCCGCGACGGCACGGCGCGCAGGCGGTCGCCGGCGGCGAAGAAGCGCCGCTCGTCGAACAGCCCGTAGGTCGGCAGGAACAGCTTGCGGTGGACGTGCCGGACGGTCCCGTCCTCGATGAGCGCCGCGGCGATGAACAGGCGATGGTCGGGCGATTCCTCGACGAACGACACGACGGCCGACAGCCCGTCCGTCTCGGCGACCAGCGCGGCCAGCCTTGGGTCGTCGATCCGCAGCGCGACCTCGCCGGCCAGGTCCTGGAGCAGGTAGCCGGTCAGCCCCAGCTCGGGGAACACGACGAGGTCCGCGCCCTGTCGGCGCGCCTCCACCAGGAGCTCGCGGTGGCGGTCGATGTTCGCCTCGAGGAGCCCGAGACGGGGGGCGATCTGCGCGATCGCGACGCGGAGCGGCTGCACGAGGCGAGTCTAGCCGGTCGGACCCCCGGGCCCGCGGGCCGGATCACGCTCGCCGGAGCGCCGCCGGGTGACGCGCGCGCCCCGCCGGTGCTAGGCTTCCGCCGCACCTGCGATTCGTGCCGGCGAGTCGCCCGCGAGGTCAGTCGCTCCGGGCCATCCGTGTCGGTCCTCTTTGACGGCGCGCGATCCGGAGCCCAAGGAGGAGGACCAGGGAGCATGTCCCCATTCCGGAGGTCGTCCCCGCTGCTCGCGCTGGGCGCGACGGCGGCGATCCTCTTCAGCGCGTGCGGCGGCGCGGCATCGCCGAGCCCCTCCGCGGCGGCCAGCAGCGCGGCGTCTCCCTCGGCTGCCGCCAGCCCGAGCCCGACCGCCCCGTTCCAGGCGATGGTGTACCCGGATCCGTCGAAGGGCGCCGTGACGTGCGCGTCCGGCGGCACGGACGGGAGCTACAACGGCACCAAGTACAGCGGCGAGTTCAAGACGATCAAGGCCCTTGACGCCAAGACGGTCGAGTTCGACCTGTGCGCGCCGGACGTGGCCTTCCTCTCGAAGATCGCGTTCGACTCGTTCCAGATCAACAGCGCCGCCTACCTCGCCAAGGCGGTCCCGGACAGCTCGATCGTGCAGAAGCCGAACGGCGCCGGCCCGTACATGGTCAAGGAGTGGGTGAAGGGCGACCACATCACGCTCGTCACCAACCCCAACTACTACGGGACCCCGCCGAAGGTCGGGACCGTCGTCATCAAGTGGAGCAAGGAGGCCGCTCAGCGGCTGGTCGAGCTCCAGTCAGGGAACGTCGATGGGATCGACAACGTCGGCCCGACGGACTTCGCCACGGTCTCCAACGACCCGACCCTGAAGCTGTACCCGCGGGAGGGCCTGAACACCCTCTACCTGGGCATGAACGTCGCCGACAAGCCCTGGGACAACGAGAAGGTCCGCCAGGCGGTCGCGATGGGCATCGACCGGGCGCGGATCGTCAAGAACTTCTACCCGGGCGGCTCGACCGTCGCCGACTACTTCACGCCGTGCGGCATCCCGAACGGCTGCGTCGGCGACCCGTGGTACGCGTTCGACCCGGTCGCGGCCAAGAAGCTGCTGGCCGACGCCGGCTTCCCGAGCGGCTTCTCCACGAAGCTCCAGTTCCGGGATGTCGTCCGCGGCTACTTCCCCCAGCCGCAGGTCATCGCCCAGGACATCCAGGCGCAGCTCAAGCAGAACCTCAACATCGACGCGAAGATCGACGTCCAGGAATCCACCACGTTCCTCGACAACTCCGATGCCGGCAAGCTCGACGGTCTCTTCCTCCTCGGCTGGGGCGTCGACTACCCGGACCAGACGGACTTCGTGGACTACCACTTCGCCGGCGGCACCAAGGCCTTCGGCCCTCTCTTCCCCGATATCGTCACCGCGATCAAGGCCGCGGCCCAGGGAACGTCCGACGCCGCGCGCCAGCCGCTCTACGTCACGGTCAACAACCTCATCAAGCAGCACGTCCCGATGGTCCCGATCGCCCATGGCGGGAACGCCGTGGCGTTCAAGGCCGACGTCGCCGGCGCCCACGCCTCACCGCTCGGCGACGAGAACTTCGCGGTCATGGACCCGGCCGGCCGGAGCCAGCTGGTGTTCAGCCAGAACGGCGAGCCGGGCGGCCTCTACTGCGCCGACGAGAGCGACGGCGAGTCGCTCCGGGTGTGCCACAACTTCGGGTCGGCCCTCTACGGCTTCCAGACGGCCGGCACGGCCGCCGAGCCCGACCTCGCCAGCAAGTGCGACCCGAACACCGACTTCACGGTCTGGACCTGCACGCTGCGGGACGGCCTGAAGTTCGCCGACGGGACCCCGCTCGACGCGAACGACGTCGTGACGTCGTACGCCGTCCAGTGGGACGCCGCCAACCCGCTCCACAAGGGCCGGACGAGCGACTTCTCCTATTGGTCCGGCCTCTTCGCCGACTTCCTCAACGCGCCGAAGTCGTAGCCGACGCGCTCGACGACCCAGCGCCAGGAGGCGCCGCCCTCGGCGGCGCCTCCTGAGTTCATCTCGATGCGGAGGCGTGCGCTCGGCCGGTGACCCGGTTCATCGTCAGGCGGCTGCTCCTCAGCATCCCCGTCCTGCTCGGGGTGCTGGTCCTCGTCTTCATCCTGGCCCGGGTCATCCCGGGCGACCCGTGTCGCGCGGCGCTCGGCGAGCGCGCCACCGACCAGATCTGCGACGCCTTCAAGATCCGCTACGGGCTCGACCAGCCGCTCCCCGTCCAGTTCGTCCAGTACCTCGGGCAGATCATGACCGGCGACCTCGGCACCTCGCTGCGCTTCGGGCGCCCGGTCAGCCAGATCCTCGTCGAGCGGCTGCCGATGACGGTCGAGCTCACGGCCTATGCCCTGGCGTTCGCGACGCTCGCCGGGATCACCCTCGGGCGCCTGTCGGCCATCCGCCGGAACTCCCCGGTCGACGTCGGCACGATGGTCGTCGCGAACTTCGGGGTCTCGATCCCGGTGTTCGTCCTGGGCCTGCTGCTCGCCTACCTGTTCGCCGTCGTCCTGAAGGGCACGCCGATCGCCCTCCCACCGTCGGGTCGGACCTCGCCGGGGGTCAGCATCGTGCCGCTCGCGACCGCCTGGGGACTCCAGGGGCTCGGTGGCCCGCCGCGCGGGATCCTGGACTTCGCCTCGAACATCTACACGCTCAACGCGCTGCTGACGATGAACTGGGGCCTCCTGGCCGACGTCGTGCGCCACATGATCCTGCCGATGATCGCGCTGGGGACCATCCCGATGTCGATCATCGCGCGCATGACGCGCTCGAGCCTCCTCGAGGTCCTGGGCCTCGACTTCGTGCGGACCGCGCGAGCCAAGGGGGTCAGGGAGCGGGACGTCATCGGCCGGCACGCGATGCGCAACGCCCTCCTCCCGGTCGTGACCGTCATCGGGCTCCAGCTCGGGGGCCTGCTCTCCGGTGCCATCCTCACCGAGACGATCTTCAACCTGACCGGGATCGGCACGACGATCACCGAGGCGATCACCGGCCGTGACTACATCATCATCCAGGGGATCGTGATCATCGTCGCCGTGGCCTACGTCCTCGTGAACCTCATCGTCGACGTCTCGTACGCCGTCCTCGACCCGCGCATCCGACTGAGCTGACCGATGGCCACGACCGCGCAGCCCGTTCCCGAAGGGATCGCCGCCCCGATGGCCGCCCGGCCGTCGAGCCTCTGGCGCGACACCCTCCGGAACGTCTTCCGTCAGCGGTCCGCCATCGTCGGGGCCTCGGTCCTCACGCTGCTGTTCCTCGTCGCCGTCTTCGCTCCGTTCATCGCCCCCTACGACAACGAGCAGCCGCTGATCGGGATCGAGGACTCGGCCAGGCCGCGCCTGGCGCCCTGCGTCCACCTGCTGGGCTGTCCCGCCGACCAGCCGCAGCACGTCATGGGCCTGGACGGCAACGTGCGTGACGAGCTCAGCCGGGTCGTGTTCGCCGCCCGGATCGATCTCGAGGTCGGCTTCCTGACCGTCGGCTTCGCGATCGTGACCGGGACGATCATCGGGGCGATCGCCGGCTACGCCGGAGCCGGGGCGGACAACCTCCTGATGCGCATCATGGATGTCGTCCTCGCCTTCCCCGCGCTCCTCCTCGCCATCGCCATCGTGACGGTCCTCGGCGCGGGCCTCATCAACGCGCAGCTGGCGATCGGCATCGTCGCGATCCCGGTCTATGCGCGGGTCATGCGCTCGTCCGTGCTGTCCATCCGCGAGCAGGACTACATCACCGCCTCGCGGGCGCTCGGGGAATCGGGCGCCGGGATCCTTCGGCGGCGGATCCTGCCGAACGCGCTGACCCCGCTCATCGTGGCCGGCACTCTGGGCATCGGCGGCGCGATCCTGGACGTCGCCGCGCTATCCTTCCTCGGCCTCGGGGCGCAGCCGCCCATCGCCGAGTGGGGCTCGATGATCGGCCTCGAGCGCAACTCGGTCTTCTCGGCTCCGCACCTGATCTTCTTCCCCGGCCTGGCCATCGTCATGACCGTCCTCGCCTTCAACCTGCTCGGCGACGGGATCCGCGACGCCCTCGATCCGAGGCTCAACCGGTGAGCGAGATCCGGGTGGAGGCGCCGCCCGCGTCGATCGGGACCTCGCTCGACGAGACGGTCGTCGAGGAGCTGGTCCCCGCGTCCGCAAGGAGGCCGAAGCGCGAGCGCGGCGAGACGCCGCTGCTCGACGTACGCGGCCTGCACACGTCGTTCTA
>JAPVSP010000438.1:0-3977 GCA_047519685.1 Chloroflexota bacterium | reverse complement strand
GGCGAGGTCGCGGGAGACGCGGATCGCGACGAGGGCGGGACCACCGGAGGCCAGGGCGCGCTCGATCGCCGGGCGGACCTCATCCGGTCGTCCGACCGTCTCGGCATGCAGACCGAACGCCCGGCCGATCGCCCCGTAGTCGGGCTCGTAGAGCTCGCCCCTGCGCAGGAAGTCGGTCGCCGCGGTCCGGCCGAAGAAGGTGTCCTGGCCGCCCTTGATGCTGATCCAGCCGGAGTTGTCGAGGATCACCGTGCAGACCGGGACATCGAGCATGGCCGCGGCCGCCAGCTCCTGCATCGACTGGAGGAAGTCGCCGTCGCCGCAGATCGCGAGGACCTGTCGATCCGGGGCGGCGAGCTGGCAGCCGATGGCGGCCGGGAGGGTGAAGCCCATCGTCGAGAAGCTGCCGGAGGTGATGTGCGACCGCGGGCGCCGGGTGACCCAGCGCTGCTTGACCATGCCCTGCGGGAGCCCGGCCCCGGTGACGACGATCGCGTCCTGGCGGGTCGCCGCCTGGACCTCGCGGACGGCGCGGGCCATCGTCATCGGGACCCGGTCGGCGCCGGACTTGATCTCGACCTGCGCCGCCCAGGCGGCCTTGCGGGCCTGCACCTCGGCGAAGTACGGGGTCTCGCGGTAGGCGTCCCGGCCTCCGCCGGGGCCGAGGGCCGCCAGGAGGTCACGGAGCGCGGCCCGGGCATCGCCGAGGAGAGGCACGGCCACCGGGTAGTTCTTGCCGATCTCGCGAGCGTCGACGTCGATCTGGATGAGCCTCGCCGGGGGGATCGAGAACGTGACGCCCTGGCGGTACGAGGACGAGCTCCAGTCGGTGAAGCGGCAGCCCACGGAGAGCAGGACATCGGCCGAGGCCGCCAGCGCATCGCCACAGGTCGAGCCGGTGTCGCCGATGGACTGGCCCGCGAGCTCATGTGTCTCGTCGATCGCGCCCTTGCCGTTCCAGGTCGTGACGACGGGCGCCCCCAGGCGCTCCGCGAGCGCGAGGACCTCGGCGGAGGCATCCGCCGTGATCGCTCCGCCGCCGGCGACGATGACCGGCCGGCGAGCTTCCGCCAGGAGGCCGACGGCGCGCTCGACGTCCGAGGCGGCAGGGCGCGGTCCCTCCCGGGCTTCGCGCTCGACCGGCTCGGGCAGGGCGACCTCGGCGGACTCCGCCTGGACGTCCATCGGCAGGTCGAGGAGGACGGGGCCCGGGCGGCCGGAGACCATCTGGTTCCAGGCGCGGTGGAGGACGAACGGGAGCTCGTCCACGCGGGAGGGTTGCCACCACTCTTTGACCACGGGCTCGAAGATCCGGGGGTTGTCGGCGACGTGCCGGCGCTCGAGCTCCTGGAAGAGGCCGGCCCCGCGCATGTACGTGTGGGCGGAGCCCGTCATCAGGAGGACCGCGGTGGAGTCGCTGTAGGCGGTCGCCATCCCGATGACGGTGTTCGCCTGGCCCGGCCCGATGCTCGTGAAGGCCATCATCGGGCGACCGCTGACCCGGTAGTAGCCATCCGCGAGGTGGACCGCCGACTGCTCGTGCATGACCTGGACCGTGCGGATCGCGTCCGTCCGGTCGATGAGCGCGTCGACGACCGACCAGCAGCCGTGACCCGGGATGCCAGCCGCGAACGGCACGCCCTGGCGGATGAGGTACTCGACGAGGATCTGGGCGCCCGAGAGGCGTCGGAGCGAAGCCGACGCGTCCTGCATCCGCGGTCCCTCCGATACAGTGGGCTCGGTTCGTCGAGTAGAATGTAATCGTTTACGCGGGGCGCGGACAGCGTAGCATCGAGCGCCCCTTTGTCAAACTCGGACGCCGAGAGCGCGGGGCGCGAGGGCGCGCGGCCGGTCCACCGGCCCGCCTCCGGCCCCGCTCATCGACGGGCCCGGGCGGGCGCGAGGTGAGGGCGGCGATGGACGCGACGTTGGCGGGCACCCCGCTCGGCCTGACGGTGGCGACGACGGCGACGGACATCTGGAACGACTCGTGCGCCGTCGACGAGCTCGAGTACGCGATCGGATTCGGGGCGGTCGGCGCGACGGCGAACCCGACGATCGTCCATGACGTGTGGAAGAAGGATCCCGCCCACTGGCGGGAGCGCGTCCGGGCCATGGCCGCCGAGCATCCCGCCTGGACCGAGGTGGACCTCGCCTGGGCCGTCGTCGAGGAGATGTCGCTCCGCGGCGCCCGACTGCTGGAGCCGACCTCCCGGCGGTTCGGGGGGCGCAAGGGGCGTCTCTCGATGCAGACGAACCCGACGTTCTGGCGGACGCCCGAGCGGATGCTCGAGCAGGGCGTCCATTTCGACTCGCTCGCCCCGAACATCATCGTGAAGTTCCCCGCGACCGAGATCGGCGTCCGGGTGATGGAGGAGGCGACGTACGCCGGCGTCAGCGTGAACTGCACCGTCAGCTTCAGCGTCGCGCAGGCGGTCGCCGCGGCCGAGTCGGTCGAGCGCGGCCTCCGGCGCCGCGAGGCCGAGGGGCTGCCGACCGACCATATGGGTCCGGTGATCACGATCATGGTCGGCCGGCTGGAGGACTGGTTGCGGGTGCAGACGGAGCGGGACGGCATCGTCGCCCACCCCGACGTCCTGCCCTGGTCGGGCGTCGCGGTGTTCAAGCGGGCCTACGGCATCTTCCGGGAGCGCGGCTTCCGGGCGCGGCCGCTCGCCGCGGCCATCCGGCATCACTACCACTGGTCCGAGTTCATCGGCGGCGAGGCGATCGTGACGCTGCCGGCGACCTGGCAGCGGCGGTTCCAGGCCTCCGCGGTCGAGGTCCGGCCCCGGATGGACATCCCGGTCGACCCGGCGATCGTCGAGGAGCTGGCCGCCCGCTTCCCGGACTTCCGCCGCGCCTACGAGCCCGACGGGCTGGCTCCGGCGGAGTTCGACACCTTCCCGCCGACGGTCCGCACCCTCCGCCAGTTCATCGGGAGCTACCACGAGCTCCTGCACGCGGTCACCGACGCCGTCCTGCCGAGTCCGGACATCAAGAGCTGAGGTCCGCCATGCCCGAGGTCACGATCCACCCGGCTGCGGTCGCGAACGCGCTGACGGTCGACGAGCTCCTCGTCCGGCCCGGTCCGGACGGGACGAGACTCTCGGTCGATCCCGCTCGCGCCGGCTGGCGCTATCTCTCGTTCCGTGCCCTCGACCTCGCCGCCGGCGAGACGGCCGAGGTGGGGGGGCCGACCGAGGCGGCCATCGTCGTCATCGGCGGCGGCGCGGCCGGGGTCGAGGTCGCGAGCGGCCCGACGCTCGACCTGCCCGAGCGGGCCGGCCCATTCGAGGCGTTGCCCTGGGCGGCCTATCTCCCGCCGGGCTGGCGGGGCCGGGTCGTCGGCCGCCCGTCGGCCTCGGGCTCGGACGGCCGAGTGCTCGTCGCGATCGCCGAGGCGCCGCCCTCCGGCCGGGACGGCGTCGCCGCGAAGCCGATGCTGATCGGACCCGACGACGTCGAGATCGAGGTCCGCGGTCGGGGCAACGCGACCCGGCAGATCACCAAGATCATCCGCCCGGAGACGCCCGCCGACCGTCTCGAGGTCGTGGAGGTGTACACGCCGTCGGGCAACTGGTCGAGCTGGCCGCCGCACAAGCACGACGTCGACGACTGGCCGACCGAGGCCGTCCTCGAGGAGATCTACTTCTACCAGTTCCGACGGCCCGACGCATGGGGCATCCAGCGGCTGTACCGGGGCGACCGGTCGCGGAGCGGCCTCTGGGAGGTCCGCGGCGGGGAGGTCGTCCTGGTCACCGACGGCTATCACCCGTTCGTCGCGGCGCACGGCGACGACGCCTACTACCTCAACGCACTGGCCGGCGACCGGCGGACCATGGCCTGCTCGTTCGACCCGGACCTCGACTGGGTCCGGGGGACGTGGGAGGCGATGTCGCCGGACCCGCGCGTGCCGCTCGTCGGGCGGGCGCCGGCCTAGACCCCGGTCGAGGGTCCGGGCAGCCGAGCGAGGC
>JAPVSP010000437.1:0-9480 GCA_047519685.1 Chloroflexota bacterium | reverse complement strand
GCCAGCATCGAGGGCCGCGACGTCCTGATCGTCGAGGACATCATCGACACCGGCCTGACCCTGAACTACCTGCTCCGCTACCTGCGCGGCAAGAACCCGCGCTCCCTGCGCATCTGCACCCTGCTCGACAAGCCCGCCCGGCGCCTGGTCGAGATCCCGGTCGACTACGTCGGATTCACCATCCCGGACCGGTTCGTCGTCGGCTACGGGCTGGACTACGGCGAGATCTACCGCAACCTCCGCTTCGTGGGCGTCCTTCGTCCCGAGGTCTACGCGGGCGAGGGCTGACGCGTGCATCGTCATCCGCTGGGCCGAGCGCGCCGGCTGGCGATCGTCGCGGCGATCGTCCTCGTCGTCTCGTGCCTGCTGCCGTGGTACGCGGTCGGCGGCGGCGATGGCCTGCCGCTCCTCCAGTGGTCCGCCTTCAAGGGGACCGGGTTCCTGGTCTTCCTGGCCGGCCTCCTGACGCTCGCGCTCGTGGCCCTGCCCTACGCGTCGGCCGGGCGGCCGGTGGCCCTCGACGCGTGGCCGGCATACGTCGGCTTCCTGCTGCTCGCACTCGTCGGGCTCGTCGTCTGGCCGATCTGGCCGGACTCGTTCCTCGCCTCGGCGCCGACCGGCCTGCTGCCGGATCGCGCGCCCGGCTTCTGGCTCGCGATCGTCGGCACGCTGATCCTCGCCCGCGCGGCGTTCGAGATCCACCAGGAGCCGACCGTCCGCTGACGGGGCGCCTCGGTCAGGGGGCGGGGCTCGCCGACGCGGCGAGGAGGGTGAGCCCGATCCAGGCGGTGGTCCGGAGATCGGCGGCCTCGACCTGCACGACGTATCGACCGGGCTCCCACGGGGCGGGCGTCGGCGATCCCCAGCCAGGCGACCCGTCCAGCCCGTAGAGCTGGGCGGCCGACGAGGACGGGGCTCGCGGGCCCGTCGGCGCCAGGCCGAGCGCGACGGGCTCCCCCGACCCGGCCGTGAGTCGCCAGGCCCGGACGAGCAGCGATGGCGCCCGGTCGGTGCGCCCCTCGACCGTCCCCACGGTCTGGACCGGCCGGCAGGTCCCGAGCCCCTGGAGCGGAGCCTGGCCCGCCCGCACGAAGCCGATCCGGGGGTCGGTGGGCCCGACCGCCGACGTGATGACGTCGACCGCCAGCCATGTCCGGACCGGTCGGCCGAACCACGTCCCGAGTGTCACCAGGCGCCACCCGTCGGGCGCCACGCACGGTACGGCGTCCGGCGGGAGCGTGGGCTCCGCCGAGGGATCGGGGGCGAGCGCGCCGGCAGGCCGGGCCGGCGTCTCTTCCTCCGAGGACGCGGGGGATGCCGATGGGGCCGCGGCCGTCGCGCCGGCCGATCCGCCGGGCCAGGGCTTCACGATCGCGACCAGCAGGAGCACGGCCACCAGGGCCACGAGCCGAAGCAACGGACCCTCGGATCCGCCGACGGGGACGGTGGTGGCGGGCGGGACGGACCGGTCCATGGGCGACTGGTTCGGCGGAGTATACGCCGGCCTCCGGGCGGCGCCGGATGCCCGGGCCGCGAGCGTCCGCTCGGACGCCCTCGAGTCAGCCGCCCAGGTAGGCTCTCTTGACCTCCGGGTCGGCGGCGAGCCGCTCCGAGGTGTCATGGAGGACGATCCGACCGGTCTGGATGATGTAGCCGCGACCGGCGATCCCGAGCGCCATCAGGGCGTTCTGCTCGACCAGCAGGATCGTCGTCCCCTGGCTGTTGATGTCCCGGATGATCTGGAAGATCTGCTCCACCAGGATCGGCGAGAGGCCCATCGACGGCTCGTCGAGCAGCAGCACCTTCGGGTGCGCCATGAGCGCCCGGCCGATGGCCAGCATCTGCTGCTCGCCACCCGAGAGCGTTCCGCCCGCCTGCGATCGTCGCTCCTGGAGCCGCGGGAACAGTGTGAACACCCGGTCGAAGTCCTCGGGACGTCCGGCGCCGCCACTCGAGTAGGCGCCCATCTGGAGGTTCTCGAGCACGGTCATCCGGCTGAAGATGCGGCGGCCCTCGGGCGCGTGACCGATCCCCTTCCGGACGAGCCGGTGGGCGGACACCGCGGTGATCTCCTCGCCATCGAACTCGATGCGGCCCTGCCGCGGGTGCATGAGTCCGCTGATCGTCCGCAGGGTGGTCGTCTTCCCGGCGCCGTTCGCCCCGAGGAGCGTGACGATCTCGCCCCGGTGGACCTCGATGGTGATGCCCTGGAGGGCGTGGATGTGGCCGTAGTAGGCGTGCACGTCGTCGACGCGGAGGAGCGGCGCTTCCGTGGGCGGGGTCGTGGGCGGCAGCGCCGGGCCCGTCGCCGTCGTCATGCGCTGGCCCCCTTTCCCAGGTAGGCCTCGATGACGCGCGGGTCGCGGCGCACCTCATCCGGCGTCCCCTCGGCGATCTTCTCGCCGTGGTCGAGGACCGTCACCCGGTCGCTGACGCCCATGACGACCCGCATGTCGTGCTCGATGAGCAGGACCGTCAGGCCGAGCTCGGACCGGATCCGGCCGAACAGCGCGGTCATCTCCGAGGTCTCGGAGGGGTTCATGCCGGCCGTCGGCTCGTCGAGCAGGAGGAGCTTCGGGCGGCTCGCCAGCGCGCGGGCGACCTCGAGCCGTCGCTGGTCCCCATAGGACAGGTTGCGGGCGACCTCGTTCTCGCGACCCTTGAGCCCGACGAACGCCAGCCAGCGGCGGCCCTGCGTGACCGCCTCGGCCTCCTCGCGGGTGTGGCGCGGCAGGCGGAGGACCGCGTCGATGGGGGTCGAGCTGAGCCGGCTGTGCATGCCGACCATGACGTTCTCGAGCGCCGTCATGCTCGCGAACAACCGGATGTTCTGGAAGGTCCGGCCGATGCCCGCGACCACCATGTCGTTCGGGCGGGCGGTCCGGAAGATCCCCAGCCGATGGAGGAGCGCCTCGTACACCGGCGGCCGGACGATCGCCATCAGCAGCATCGCGATGAGCAGGCCGATGGAGATCAGCAGGAGGGCGTCGAAGACCGCGCCGGCCCCGAACACGAGATACCCGACGACGCCGAGGACGACCGAGGGGAGCACCCAGACGAGGGACTCGAAGCCGCCCCGGCGGCCATGGGCGATCATCTCCTTGCCCAGGAACTCGACCGTGCCGTGGGTCGGCTCGGCGAGCCCCGCGATGACGTTGAAGAACGTCGTCTTGCCGGCGCCATTCGGGCCGATGAGGCTGACGATCGAGCCGGCCGGGATGTCGAAGTCGACGTTGTTGACCGCCACGAGGCCGCCGAAGCGCTTGGTCACGCCTCGGGCGTCCAGGACGATCGGCGCTTCGACCGTGCTCATGCCTGGCTGAGCTCCACGTTCGCCTGGTCGGCCTCCAGTTCCGTCTCGTGGAGCTCGCGCCGCCGCCGGCGGCTCGGGAAGAGGCCCTCGGGACGCAGGAGCATCATCAGGACGAGCGCGAGGCCGTACAGCAGGTACTGGAAGTTGATGAAGTTGATGGAGCCGATGTCGACGGTCACGGGACCCAGCGCGAGCACCGGGAGATGCAGGGTCTGGATGAACGATCCGAGCTGCTTGAGGCCCTGGCTCTGGATCTCGTAGATGACGAACGCGCCGATCGCCACGCCCCAGGTGTTGCCCATCCCGCCAAGGACCACCATCGCGAGGGCGGTGAACGAGACCGTGAACCCGAACTGGTCGGGGCTGACGATCGAGAGCTTGGCCGCGTAGAAGACTCCGGCCAGGCCGGACGTCGAGGCGCCGATCGCGAAGGCGAGCAGCTTGGTCGTGACGGTGTTGATGCCCATGCTCGCCGCCGCCAGCTCGTCCTCGCGGATGGCGACCCAGGCGCGGCCCAGGCGCGAATCCTGCAGGCGGTACAGAAGGACGAAGGCGATCGCGATGATGACCATGACGGTCAGGAAATACGGCCACGGGTTCGTGAACCCGAAGCCGCTGATGCCGAAGAGCCCGTAGAGGCTCGGCTGGGCGAGCCCCGAGATCCCGTTCGTCCCCCGCGTGTAGGTGTCGGCATTCAGGAAGACGACCGGCACGATCTCCCCGAAGCCGAGCGTGACGATCGCCAGGTAGTCGCCGCGGAGACGCAGCGTCGGAGCACCCAGGAGGACGCCGAAGAGCGAGGCGACGAGCGCGCCGACGAGCAGCATCGGCCAGAACGGGACGTCGAGGCCCGAGAAGGACGAGGCGCCGTACGCGTACGTGTAGGCGCCGATCGCGAAGAACGCCGCGTACCCCAGGTCGAGGAGGCCGGCCAGCCCGACGACGACGTTCAGGCCGATCGCGAGGAGCACGAAGACGCCGGCATCGGCGAAACCGCCGACGAAGTCCTTCTGCGTGCCGAACCCGTTGATCGGCGGCAACAGGACGACGACCGGGAGCACCGCCGCGACGACGGCAAGCCCCAGGACGATCGACAGCGACTGGTGGTGGCCCATGAAGTCGGCGGCGATGCCCAGGACGCGACGGAGGTCGCCTCCGCCGGAGGCCGCGCCGGCCCCCCGGCCCGCGCCTTCCTTCACCGGACGCCGGTCTGCCGCCGGCTGGTCGGTCATGCGCGCTCGCCCAGCCGCTGGCCGAGGATGCCCGTCGGGCGGAAGACGAGGACGAGGACGAGCGTGCCGAACACGGCAGCCTCGCTCCATCGGCCGTAGCCGTAGACGGAGCTGATGACCTCGAGGAAGCCGATGATGAAGCCGCCGACCGCGGCCCCGGTCGTGTTGCCGATCCCGCCCAGGACGGCCGCCGTGAACGCCTTCAGGCCGGCCTGGAACCCGATGTTGAAGACGGTCACGCCGAAGTAGAGGCCCTGCACCACCCCGGCCGCGCCGGCGAGCGCCGAGCCGACGAAGAAGGTCAGCGCGATCGTCGTGTTGATGTCGACGCCCATGAGCTGGGCTGCGTCACGATCGATGGCCGTCGAGCGCATCGCTCGGCCGAGCCGCGTCCGGCCGATGAACAGCTGGAGCGCGACCATCAGGACGAGCGCGAGGCTGATGACGAACAGGTTGATCTCGTTGATCGTGATGGGCCCGATCGTGAGCACCGTGCTCGGGATGACCTGCGGCGTCGTGACGATGGAGTTGCTGATCCCCACGAACACGATGTTCTGGAGGATGAAGCTCACGCCGATCGCGGTGATGAGCGGAGCGAGCCGGGGGGCGTTGCGCAGCCGGCGGTAGGCGAGCCGCTCGATGACGACGCCGACGACGCCCATGACGACCATCGACACCACGAAGGCGAGCACGAGGACGCCCGCGAGCAGTGGCAGGTCCCTGATCGGCCCGGAGAAGCCGAGCGAGGTCAGCATCCACCACGACACGAACGAGCCGCACATGAAGATCTCGCCGTGGGCGAAGTTGATGAGCTCGATGATGCCGTAGACCATCGTGTAGCCGAGCGCGATGAGCGCGTAGACCGCCCCGATGGTGAGGGCGTTGATGAACTGTTCCTGGGCCTGCGGGCCGGCCTTGTAGGCGATGACGGCGTACGCCGCCGCCAGCGCGAGGACGGCCGTCGCCGGGGCGCTCCAGCGGCCGCCCGCGAGCCGGACGCGGCCGATGGTGGCGGCGGCGGCGGTCATCGTCCGATCACCGGAGTGCAGACTCCCGGGGCTGGGCGCCCGAGGCGGGGACGTCGAAGGACGCCCCCGCCTCGGGTCTTGGCTGCGCTACTTGGTCAGCGGATTCGCGGTGAAGTCACGCTGCGAGATGAACTTCCAGTCCTGCGCCGTGGCGTCGTACTTGTAGTACGAGACGATGTGCTGGGTGGTGTCGCCGTTGGCGTCGAAGCCGAACTTCCCGAGCGCCGTGTCGTACGTGTGGCTGGGATCGGCGACGTAGGCGCGCACCGCCTCGCGCAGCTTCGCGAGATCGGTCACGCCGCTGCTGACGGCCTGGAGCGCCTGAAGGAAGACCTGCGTGCACGCGTAGCCCGCGGCGCTGTAGGCGCCGGGGTCGGTGTTGAACTTGGCCTTGTAGTCGGCCGCGAACTGGGCCGCGTTGGGGATGTCGTGCGGTCCCGCGACCGTGCCGTAGGTGTTCTGGTCTCCGTCGGAGCCGGCGACCTGGAGGAACGAGCTCTTCGTCGCGACCGAGCCGTCGACGATCCCGTCACCGCCGCCGAGCGGGATGGTCTGCAGGCCCTGCTGGGCCATCTGCTTCCGGAACAGGCCGATGCCCGACGTCGTGACGCCGCCGTAGTAGACGTACTGCGGAGCGAGGCCCTTGACCGCCGTCACGTAGCTCGTGAAGTCGGTGGTGCTGTCCGGGATGCCGTCGCGCTTGACGACCGTGCCGCCGAGCTTGGCGAACGTGTCGGAGAAGACGTCGGAGATGCCCTTGCCGTAGGTCTGCGTGTCGTCGGCGACGTACGCCGTCTTGGCGCCGACCATGTTGTAGGCGATGTCGGCCCCCGCCGCGCCCTGGAGGTCGTCGGTCGTCGCGACGCGCACGTAGGCGATCTTGTCGGGGTTCGTCTTGCGCAGCGCCTTCGGATCGGCCCCGGCCCAGACCTTGGTCAGGCCCGGGTTCGTGTTGGCCGGGCTGCACTGCATCAGGCCGGCGGCGTTCCCGACGGGGATCTCGGCCTGGGCGACGCTCGAGTTGTACGGCCCGACGACGAACAGGACCTGGGCGTCGTTCGCCAGGGTCCCCATGTTCTTGGCGCCCTGGTTCGGGTCGTGCTTGCCGTTGACGGCATCGTCCTGCTGGTTGATGGTGATGGTGAATCCGGGGACCTTGAGCTTGTCGAGGGCCAGGATCACGCCGTTCGCGGTCGGCACGCCGTTCGGCGCTTCGCCGCCGGTCATCGGCAGCTCGATGCCGACCTTGATGGCGATGGCCGGGCCGCCGCCACTGCTGGCCGCTGCGCTGGCTCCGGCGCTGGGCGCTGTGGTGGCCGCGCTGCTGCAGGCCGTGACGACCAGCACCGACGCGGCCGCGAGCACACCGATCTTGGTCAGACGCATATGCGCTACTCCTCCTCCTACGGTCGATGCTCCCGCGCTTCCCGCATCGAGACGAGCCTCGCTCACCGGCGACCGCCCAACGGCCGGTGGCGGCGCCATGGACCCGGGACGGGGGATGGCGGCGACTCGGTCACGGTGCATGACGCACGGCGAGGCGGGACCCGCTCCGAGCGGCGCGCAGGAAGCCGCCGAAGCGATGCCGTATCATAGCCACCGGCGAACCGAATGCAACATCGGTCGTCGAGCGACCCGGGCGTGGCTGTCGAGCGATATCGCTCGCCCCCCGTGCGGCGCGCCGGCACCGATGTCCGCCCCCTCCGGCCCGGATGGATCCGCGGGGTTCGGCACATCGCCCTCCAGCGAGGTGGACCGCCGGCGTGGAGTACCTGGTCCGGGCGGCGCGCATCACGGACATCGATCGACTCGTGTCGCTCGCCGAGGCCGAGCTTCGGGCGGACGGGACGGAGGGTCCGCTCGTCGCCGCGGACCTGCTGCGCCAGCTGGTCTACCTACCGCAGGCGAGCATCCTCGTCGCCGAGGCGCGCCGAGGGATCGCCGGCGGGGCCGTGCTGGCCCTTCGGCCGTCGGTCAGCGCCGGCGGCTACATCGGGACCGTGGACCTGCTCGTCGTCGATCCTGCGCACGACGCGGACCGCGTCACGGACGCGCTCCTGGAGGAGGTCCTCCGGTCGGCCGGCAACAAGGGCTGCAGCCTCGTCGAGGCGTCGCGGCCCGACGAGCCGACGGCGCTCGGCCGATGGCTGCGCCGCGGGTTCGTGGACGCCGGTCCGCGCATCGAACGTACCGTGGCGGCGGCCCGGGCCACCGCACGCCGCGGATGAATGATCCTTCCGGGCGCGCTCCGGCGCGCCGCGGGGAGATGAGGTAAGGAGTCATCGTGGGCAAGAACGTCGCCGTCTTCGTGGACGTGGCGAACATCTTCTACGCGGCCAAGGCGGCCGGGGTGGACATCGACTACGTCACGCTCCTGAAGTCGGCCACGGCGGGTCGCGACTTCGTGCGCGCGTACGCGTACACGGGCCTCGACCCCGAGAACGAGAACCAGCGCAACTTCCACTCCTTCCTCGCCCGCCACGGGTACAAGGTCGTGAGCAAGGACATCCGCAAGTACGGCGACGGGAAGGTCAAGGCGAACCTCGACATCGAGCTGGTCGTCGACATGATGAAGACGGCCCGGAACCTCGACGTCGCGGTCGTCGTATCGGGCGACGGCGACTTCGCGCCGGCGATCCGGGCGGTCCAGGAGATGGGTGTCCGGGTCGAGGTGGTGAGCTTCCGGGGCAACACGAGCTCGGACCTCATCGACGTCGCCGACCTCTTCACGGACATCACCCAGATCGCGAAGGTCGAGAAGGGCTCTTCGCGCTCCGGTCGGCGGGTGGCCGGCGACGAGGAGGACCTCTCGATGACCGAGGTCCCGGAGAAGCAGACCGAGGGCACCGGCCGGCGACGCGGCGGTCGCGGTCGCGCCCGTGTCACGGAGCCGGCCCCGGTCGCGGCCGGACCGGCGGTCGCTCCGGTCGCCCCGAGGGGTCGGCCGTCCCGTGGTGGGGTCCCGATCGTGGCGCTGCCCGGCGAGCGGCTGTCGAAGGTCGCTCCAGCGGCGCCGACCCCCGCGGAGGCGGAGCTCGTCGAAACGCCGGAGCCGGAGGTGGCCGGAGGGGCGGCCCTCGGTGAAGCGGCCCTCGGCGAGCCGGCGGAGCCGGCCGGCGAGGAGGCGGGCGGCCGGCGGCGGCGCCGGCGCCGCGGAGGTCGCGGTCGCGGTCGCGGTCGCGGTGCCGAGGGAGCGGCCGTCGAGATCCGCGAGGAGGAAGGGATCGAGATCGAGGCCCCGGCACCGCCGCGCAGGCCCCGGCCGACGCCATTCGGGTCCGTCTGGGACACGCAGATCGGCATGCCCAATGCGCCGACGTCCGGTGCGACAGCCCGGGTCGAGGACGAGGAGTTCGAGGAGCCGGAGATCCCCGAGTACCTGATCGCCGAGCGGAACAGGGCCCGAGCCGGCCGCGGTCCGGTCGGCCGCGGCGGCCCGCGCGGTGGTCGGTCGGCGTACGCCGCGGCGGTCGACCGCGAACGGTACGGAGGCGGACGGAGCGGCGGCATCAACCGCTATCCGGACGTGTCCGGGCGGCAGCCCGGGCCGCGGCCGGAGCCCGCCCGACGACCCGAGCGGCCCGAGCGCGCCGGGCCGCGCTCGTCGGCCGAGCCGTGGAGCGAGGTGCCACCCGAGCTCGAGGAGCTCCTGCGGGCCCAGCTCGCCGCCAAGGTCGGCCGGCCGGGCGGCGCCGAGGAGACCGGCGGCACGGAGCGGGTCGTAGGCCCGGCGGCGAGCCAGGCCGGACCCGTCCGTCCCGACGGTCGGGCGCGCGGTGCGCGCCGCGGTGGCCGGCGGCCGACCCGGGGCGAGGCCCCCGCGACCCCGCCTGTCGAGGCGGCCATCGAGCCGACACCCGCAGCGGGACCTCGACGCGGTGGCCGCGTGCGGACCCGCGTCACCGAG
>JAPVSP010000436.1:0-1995 GCA_047519685.1 Chloroflexota bacterium | reverse complement strand
GCCGTCACTCCTTTCCGAGTTGGCTGACCGTCGGATCTGGCCGGGCGCCAGCCCTCGGTGTGCCGGACACCGGCTCAAACACGACGCAGCAGTAGCCGGGCTTGGGCGCAAGCTCCGGACGAAGTCCTGAGTCCGCGAGCCCGCCGATGACGCCTTCCGCCCACGCGAGGTTCATCCCGCAGGTGAGCCCGCGATGATCCGAGACCAGGGCGTGGTAGGGGCAGTTGCGGAGGCACACGGATCCGGCCGGACCCGAGACCTCGGGCTCGTAGCCGGCCCCGCGCAGGGTGTCGATGAGCGCGCTCAGCAACCGGCGGCGACCTGGGCGCGCTCCGGCCTTCCCGCGCGCCTCTGTGCCCGCCATGGTGCCCCGTTCCCGGGCGACGGTCGTCACCGCATCGACGGCAGGCCCGCCGCCCAGCCGGTCGAGCGCCGTCGCCATCACGTCGGCGGCCAGGTCGTAGTGGCGCGGCGGGAACGAGACGGCGACCTCGCGGCCCCCGCGTCGATAGAGCTTGGCCGGACGCCCCGCCCCTGGACCGGTGCGACCGCTGCGCCGCCGGTACTCGGTCTCGAGCAAGCCGGCCTCGACGAGGCGATCGAGGTGGAAGGCTGCCAACTCGCGGCTGATCCCGAGCGCTCCGGCCGCATCGTCACGGCCGACGGGCTCGTGGCTGGCGACCACAAGGTCATAGAGGCGCTGGCGGTTCGGTTCCTCGAGCAGGGCGACCGCCTGGATCGGATCCTCGACGGCCGGCTTCTTGGTCATGACCACACTCTAACAGAAATGCAGATTGCGAAAAGACTTGACGGGGGTCACTCGGTCTGTAATGATAAGCGCCATTCATCTTAGAGATGCCCGACCCGCGCCACCACCTGGCGGCGCGCGGGGCACCCGAGTTGGGGGCGCGACCCGAATGAACGACGAGGGAATGCCGCGCGCGAACTCCAGGGCTCGCCTCCCGCGACGTCCGCCGCTGTTTCAAGTTCGAACGATCGGATCAGCCGACGCAGGCGATCCCGCCTCACGACCCCGAAGGAGCACTGACCTGATGGCATCGGCCGCCGTCGACACCCGCACCGCCGCCTTCCCGGCATCCGGTCCCCTGTGGGACCAGGGCCGTGCCTCCCTGCCGCGACACGTCTCCGACCACGACTGGGCCCGCTTCGAGGGGTACGCCGCCGAGATCCTCACGGCGTTCGGGATGGATCTGGCGACCCCCGGGACCGCCGACACGCCGCGCCGCTTCGTCCGGGCGCTGCATGACGCGACCGATGGCTACGACGGGGATCCCAAGCTCCTGACGGCGTTCCCGACCGAGTGTCACGGAGGAGCCAACTGCGAGCTGGCCCAGGTCGTCGAGGGGCCGATCCCGTTCTTCGCCCTGTGCGAGCACCACGCCCTGCCGTTCTTCGGCCGGGCCTGGATCGGGTACGTCGCCCACGAGCAGATCATCGGGATCAGCAAGCTGACCCGGCTTGTCCGGGTGGTCACGCGGCGGTTCGGCGTCCAGGAGCGGATGACCCAGGATGTCGCCGACGGGCTGGCGACCATGCTCCAGCCGCACGGGGTCGCCGTGTACCTCGAAGCCCACCACCTGTGCACGCAGATGCGAGGGGTGCGCGAACACGATCCGATGACCCGGACGACGGCCTATCGGGGCACGTACGTCGAGCAGCCGGACCTCCGTCGCGAGTTCATCGACATCGCCGGGATCGGGCGTTCGCGATGATCGCCGAGATCGCCGGCAGCAGCGCTCTCGATCAGCCCGACGACGCGTGGCGGATCGAGCCGTTGCTCGAGGCCCCGCGGGTGCCCGATGGCCCCGTGCGAGGCGGAGCCTTGCCGCCACCGCTCGCGCGGCGGTATGGCGCGGACCTGGCCATCGCGCTCCGGTCCGACCGGCCGACGATCGTGTCGAACTTCGTCAGCACGCTCGATGGGGTCGTCGCGTTCGACACTCTGGGCAGGAGCGGGGGTCGCGAGGTGAGCGG
>JAPVSP010000435.1:0-3084 GCA_047519685.1 Chloroflexota bacterium | reverse complement strand
TCTGGGACAAGCGCGAGATCTACCCCGTCCTCGAGACCGACGAACGGATCCTCCGCCCGCTGAACTACGGGACGCACGGCGTGCCGGGGCGCGGCTGGGGCATCTTCCACGCCCGCGACGGGACCGAGCTCGCGGTCGTCAACCTCCAGGGGCGGACGTACATGCAGCCGATCGACAATCCCTTCACCGAGGCGGACCGCCTGCTGGACGAGGGCGTCGAGGAGCTGCCGCCGGTCCGGCTGGTGGACTTCCACTGCGAGATCACCTCCGAGAAGACCGCCCTGGGCGTCTACCTCGATGGCCGGGTCAGCGCCGTCATGGGCACCCATACCCATGTCGTGACCGGCGACGAGCGGATCCTGCCGAAGGGCACGGCGTACCAGAGCGACCTCGGGATGACCGGTCCGCTGTACAGCGTCATCGGGTTCGACCCCAGGACCGTCCTGCCGCGCTTCGTGAATGCGCTGCCGACGCGCTTCGAGGTGGGCCTGGGGCCGGTCATCCTGCACGCGACACAGATCGACCTGGATCCGGCGACGGGACGCGCCCTCGGCCTCGAGCGGATCGTCCGGCTCGTCGAGATCTGACCCGTGGCCGGGCCGGGGGTGCCAGCGCGACCGCGGCGCCGCCACGACCCGGTGTCGGAGCGCCTGCCGCCCCCGGCCCCCTCGGCCGTCGACCTCCACACGCACACCCGGCGATCGGACGGGCTCCTCGAGCCGCTGGCCCTCGTCCGGGCCGCGGCGGCGGCGGGCGTCCGGACGCTCGCCATCACCGATCACGACACGCTCGCCGCCTACCGCGACCTCCGCGGACCCAGCCTGACCGACCTGCCCGCCGGCCTCGACCTGCTCCCGGGGGTCGAGATCAACGCGGTCACCCGAGGGCTCGTCGACGTCCCCGAGGGCGAGCTCCACGTCCTGGGCTACGGGATGGACCCGGCCGACGAGGCGTTCGAGGCGACGCTGGCGCGCCAGCGCGGCGCCCGCCGGCTCCGCTTCGAGCGGACGGTCGAGCGGCTGCGCGAGCTCGGTCGCCCCATCGACGCGCAGGTCGCGACGCTCGATCCCGCCGACGAAGACTCGCTCGGCCGGCCGACGATCGGTCGGGCGCTCATGGCCGGCGGCTTCGCCGACAGCGTCGAGGACGCGTTCGCCCGGCTCATCGGCCGCGGCCGTCCGGCCTACGTCCCGCGCGAGGGCCTCGGGCCGCGCGAGGCGATCGACGCCATCCGGGCCGCCGGCGGGATCGCGGTGCTGGCCCACTTCGGCGAGGCGCCGACCCATCGCGACGTCCTCGCGGAGCTGATCGAGAGCGGCCTCGGGGGGCTCGAGGTCTACTACCGGGCGTTCGACGCGCCGACGGTCGCCGCCCTGTGCGACCTCGCCGCCGAGCTGCGGCTGCTCCCGACCGGGGGGAGCGACTACCATGGCGATACCGGCCCCTACGCCGCGCACCACGCCGAGCTGTGGGTGCCCGCCGAGGTCGCCGACGGACTCCGCGCCGCCATCGCCCTCGCCCAGCCCTGAGCGCATGATCGACCACCGTCCCGCTCGCACCCTCCCGGTCCTCGACCTGGTCCCGCCGGAGGCGTCCGCCCCGCGCGGCCCGATCTCGCCGGCCGACGACCGGCTGGCCGAGTACCGCCCCGAGGCCCGGGCGTTGCCACGGTTCCATGTCTGGACCCTCGGCTGCCAGATGAACCGGAGCGATTCCGAGGAGATGGCCGGGCGCCTGCTGACGGCCGGGTGCGCGGAGGCCGGGTCGCTCGACGACGCGGACCTGATCGTCATCAACACCTGCGCCATCCGGGAGGGTGCCGAGGCCAAGGTCATCGGCCGCCAGGGACAGCTGGCCGGCCTGAAGCTCGCGAACCCCGCCCTGCGCATCGTCCTCACCGGCTGCTCGGTCCGCGAGTCGAACCGGCCGACCCTCGCTCGCCGCTACCCGGCCGTGGACCTGTTCCTGCGCCCGGACGAGGAGCCGGAGCTGGTCGACCGGCTCGGGCTCGCCTCGGCGCAGGCGCCGATCGGGGCGGTCGCCGCGACGACGGTCGTCGGTCGCGCGGTCGTCTCCGATGCGGCCAACCTGGCCGGGACCCGGGCCAGGGCGGTGGCCGACGGGAGCGTGGCCCGCGCCTCCGCGATCACGGCGTGGCTGCCGATCATCTATGGCTGCGACAAGACGTGCACGTACTGCATCGTCCCGTTCAGCCGCGGTCCCGAGCGCAGCCGGCCGTTCGACGAGATCGTCGACGAGGCGCGTGCCCTGGCGTCGGCCGGCTACCGGGAGGTCACGCTGCTCGGCCAGAACGTCAACAGCTACGGCCACGACCTTCCCGCCCAGCCACGGTTCGCCCATGTCGACACCGAGCGCTGGGCCGGACGCCGGCTCGACCGACGCGGCCGGCCGGACCTGGCCGAGCTCATCCGGGCGATCGACGGCCTGCGGACGCCCGACGGCCGACCCGCCCTCCCGCGCCTGCGCTTCGTGACCTCGCACCCGTGGGACCTCTCCGACCGCCTCATCGAGGCGATGGGGGACTGCCCCTCGGTCTGCGAGCACCTCCACCTGCCCGTCCAGAGCGGCGACGACGCGATGCTCCGTCGGATGGGCCGGCAGTACTCGATCGAGCACTACCTCGAACGCCTGGCGGCGATCCGGGCGGCCGTGCCGGGGATCGCCCTGTCGACCGACGTCATCGTCGGCTTCTGCGGGGAGACCGAGGCCCAGTTCGAGGCGACGCTGCGGCTCCTCGAGCTGGTCCGCTACGACCAGGTCTTCGCCGCGGCCTACTCCGAGCGGCCGGGCACCCCGGCGACGAGGCTCGACGACGACGTCCCGCCGGCCGAGAAGCGACGGCGGCTGAACGAGCTGCTGGCCGTCCAGGAGCGGATCGGCCACGAGCGCAACCGGGCGTGGCTGGGACGCAGCGTCGAGGTCCTCGTCGACAACGTCACGCGCCGCCCCGGGCACGACCACGACGGGGAGACGCTGGACGAGGCGCCGGCCGGCGGCCCCGAGCCTGGCCCTCGCGAGGTGCGGCTCGCCGGCCGGACCCGCCACGGCAAGCTCGTCCACCTC
>JAPVSP010000434.1:0-9358 GCA_047519685.1 Chloroflexota bacterium | reverse complement strand
TCCGACACCCCGATGATCGCTGCTCGCTCGCTGCCGGCGGCGTCCATGACCGCGCGAATGTCGTCGGCCCGTTCCTCGAGCGTCGCGGCATCGGTCGGCCGGTCCGACATGCCAGTTCCGCGCTTGTCGAAGCGGATCAATCGCGCGAACGAGCCGAGGCCCTCGAACAGCCGAACCCGTGGGGGCCAGTCCCAGTCGAGGTCGAGATGCGACATCGTGCCCGGGGCCCAGACGATGTCGACTGGTCCGTCGCCCGTCACCTGATAGGCAACCTGGACGTCGCCGCTCGTGGCGTACCGGATGGGAGGACGCATGCGCAGAGTATGCGCACCTGCTCCCCCTCAGCGCGTCGCCTGGTCTCGAGGCCGCCCTGCGCCGTTTCTCGAGTCTGGTCGGGGGCGAGAGGATTTGAACCTCCGGGTCCCACACCTCGGATTCTGCTACCCCCATGGATCGCCAGCGCACTCCGTGGGGCCGCGCAGACCTTGGTCGGGCGAGAGGTGTCAGGAGGGCGATGTCGAAGTGAGTGACCGGTGCGAATCGGAACGAGCGTCGAGGTCGAGCGACAAATTAGACGGGGTGCTGCGCCGCAGGCTGCTCGTCGGGGATGCTTAGGCCAGCGCTGTCGCAAACCGCCTGATCGCCTCGACCAGGTCCGGCGTCGGGTCACGCGCCAGCTCCGGATGATTGGACCCCGAGGCGACGAACAATCGACCGTGTCGTGCGGCCATCATCTGCTGCTCGATGACCGCGTCGTCCAGATACGGCCGGCCGTCGATCCAGGGTTGTGCGGCATGTACGACGAGCGTCGGGCAGGTTACCCGTGAGAGCTCGCCGAGGGTGTCGGTCTCAGCCGCCGAAAGCCACGTCTCCTCGAGAGCCGCGCGTATGCCGCGGTGACGCACCCGACCGCGGCCGACGGGAGCGAGCTCGAAGCGCATCATCGCCTCGACCAGCCGCTCGGCGTCCGATGAGAACTCGGCCAGCTCACCCCGCCACTCGCGGAGATACTCGTCGAAACCGCCGAAGTCGACGTCATAGAACCGACCGAGCGGGCGGATCACCTGGGCGGCGGCGTTGCGGACGAACGCTTCGGGGCCGACGATCCCCTCCAGCAGGATCAGACCGCGCGCCGGGATCCGGTTGGCGGCCAGCGTCGTGACGGCCCCGCCGATCGAGAACCCGAGCAGGATCGGCCGGTCCAGGCCCAGCTCCGTCACGAGCGCCGACGCGTCCGCCGCGTGGACCTCGAGCGAGTATCCGCTCGGCGGTTTGTCGCTGAAGCCCGAGCCGCGGAGATCCATCGCCACCACGTGCAGGTCCGGCGCGAGGCGCTGGGCAAGGGCCGACATCGAGTACGCGCTCATCCCGGAGCCGTGGATGAGCAGGATCGACGGACCTTCGCCGGGCCATTCCACGATATGGAGCGTCACGTGCTCCAGCGCGACGAAGCGATCCGAAGGCAGACGGTCCCCGGATCCCGTGAGCGCCGTGCCACGGCCGTGACGGGCCGCGACGTCGGGATCGGGCGAAGCCTGCAGATCCTCGCGGAGGATGCGCTCGTAGCGGCGGTAGGCGGCGGAGGCCTCTGGCCGACGGCCCGCCTGCTCGAGGGCGCGGATAAGGAGGAGGTGTCCGTCTTCAAAGTAGGGTTCGACGGCCACGAGCCGCGCGAGGGGCTCGATCGTTTCGGATCCATGTCTGTGGCCGACCGCCCGGTCCGCGAAGGCCATCGTCGCCCGTCGGAAGTCCCGTCGCAGCCGCTCCTGTTCCGCGTACAGCCACCAATCGAACGTAGGCGAGGCGTCGACGGCCAGACCCTCGCAGAGGTCACCTCGGTAGAGGGCCAGGATCGCGAGCGCATCGACACGGTCGGGCTCGGTGATCACCCGCTGGGCGCCCGCGGCGAACTCGATAGCATCGACCGGCTCGTCGAGACAGAGCGCGTCGCCATCGGCCCGCAGCCCACTCGCCACCGGCTCAGGAAGGCGCCGCCGGAGGTGGTGAAGGTGCCATCGCAGCGCTGCCCTAGGGTCGTCCGCATCCCCGAACACCTGTCGTGCGAGCGAGCCGCGTGGCACCGGCTGGGCCGCCAGGGCGACGCGGGCGAGAAGCGCCAGCGCCTTTGGGCGGAGGCGGAGGGGTGCGAGATCACCGTTCTCGCGGATCGCCGGAGACCCGAGCAGGCAGAGCATGGGCGGCACCAACGATTCCGCAAACGCCGGGTCGGCATTGTACTCGATGCGTGCCTAGGAACCCGACCCTCGGGCCGCGGCGTCCCCGCCTTGTGCCGTTGCCATCGAGAGCGCCTCGATCCGGTCGGGTTCCGAAGGAGGCGACGACGATGTCAGGGATCCGAGCGCTCGCGGCCGCCGTGGCGGCCGTTCTCGTTCTGGCGTTACCGGCCGTAGCGGAGCAGGGTTCCCAGGGCACGCTCACTGCGCTCGCCGGCGCCGGGAGCGGCCGAGTGCTGATCGCGCCGACGGCGCAGGAGCACGGCGAGTTCTATGCCCAGGGCGAGGTCGAGATCGAGGGGGCACCGCCGGCGACCGCGATGGCGGTCACCCGTGCCCTCTTCACTGATGCCACGTGCGGCACCGTCTCCAAGCCGTGGGCACTAGTGCCGCCCGGCAGTCTGACGACTGACGCGAGCGGCTCCGGGAGCATGCACTTCATCCGGGACACACCCAACCTCTCCGGAACGACGTTCTACACGGAGTTCCGCGTCGCTGGCGGATCCACCCTGCTGCAGAGCGACTGCATCGCGGTGTACGTGAAGTAGCTCCCGGCTGCGTGCGCAGTACGCGGCTGGCTTCCGCCACAGGGAACACGAACGAACAGCTAGGGTGACCGGCCGCTGCAGCTAGGTCAGCGGCCGGCTGGAAGCTGGCGCGTCCTCGGCCATAACCATAGGCTCGCGAATAGGACCAAGAGATACCGCAAGCGACGCGAGGGTCCGGCGAGGACGATCGGACTCATGGTCGGGTCGGTTGCTTCCGTCCCGAAAGGGGAGCTCCGGCCAAAGCTCGTGTTTGCGCTCAGGAGGGCGGCCGCCGCAGGCGCACCGAAACGAGGGGCGGGTTCCACCGATCATTTCGACGCGGCGTCGATCAGACCGAGGCGTGTGGAGCAGCGGCGGCCCGCGTGTGATCGCTCCGTGCCCGCTCGATCAGCATGATGGCCGCAAGGAGGTACGGCACACACCAAACCACGACCAGCAAGGCCGTGTGGCGACCGAGCCGCGGGTGGCCCGGCAGGACGGCCTGGCGGAAGCTCTTGCGGCGCATGGGAGCATGCCCGGGTCGATGGCGCGGTCGCGGAGGGTGGCGAGGGCGAGCAGGGCGACCGCGGCGCTGTTCACCACCAGCCCGAACCAGGCCCCGGCATCGAGGAAACGGCCGACCGCCGCGTAGTGGGCGACGAGCGCTGTCAGGACGAGCCCCATGCCGCCGAACTCGGCGATGGTGAACCGATATCCGTTGAGCTCGTTGTGCTCGTGCACGATCTCAGTCACTGGCTGCTCCTTTGGGGGGGACGATCAGGAGGCGCCGGGCGACGACGGGCCTGGTGGCTCAGCCGCGCATCCGGAACCAGATCAGCGCCGCGATATAGGCGATGCCGGCGGCAGCGGCGACGATCGCGAAGTCCGAGCCGCTCTGGCCGCGCGCGATCGCCCAGAGGAAGCCGACCAGGGCGACCAGGATGGCGACGATCCCGGCGACCGCGGTGGCGAGGAGATTGAAGGACGCGAGTCGCTCATCCGCGGGCCGGCCGCCGAGTACGCCGATCGTCTCGCTCCGGCCGCCGAAGACGACGATCATGCCGCTGTAGAGCGCCATGACGGCGAACATCGCCAGCCCGACCATGGGCTGGCCCCCGACCGTCGATGCCGTGAAGAGCAGCGCCCCCATGGCGAGCCCGAAGGCCGGCATCCCCCACCTAGCGTTCATCGTCGTCTCCACAGAACAGCTCCTCCACCGGCCGACCGAAGTAGCGCGCCAGCGCGATGGCGAGTGGCAGCGAGGGCAGGTACCGACCGGTTTCGATCGCGTTGATGGTCTGGCGCGACACCTTCAGTGCCTTTGCCAGATCCTCCTGGCGGAGACCTCGCGCTGCTCGCAGCTCACGAACCTCGTTGCGCATGCATGGAAAGGTAGCTTGACATATCCCCTCATGTCAAGCCCCTTTTACATCGTCGGGCTGGTCGCGCCGCTCCTACCCGATCCGACGTGCCTTCCTCAGGCCCCCGCCGTAGCCACACCACGGATCATGGAGTGCGGCGAAGGTCGGGCTCCGGCGATCGACTCTGGGCGGCACGACCGAGGTAGGGCAACGGGCCGACCCGCGGGACACATTCGCTGGTGCGCATATGCACTATGCCGAATGGCCCTACCGGGGAGCCGACGGAAGGCCCACCGTCGCGCCACGCGGGAGGCTTTGACGCGCGGCCCATGCAAACGGCCGCCGGGGACCGCGCCGAGCCACTGGCGAGACCGGCCCGCGTGAGGCGGAGTAAGGGAGTCTCGCCATGCGCCGCGTAATCGCCCTCGCGGCCGCGCTCGGCCTCGTTGCCGCGCTCGCGGCCCCTACCGCCGCCTTCCCCTCGCCCTCCCAGAGCAGTTTCGTTGGGAGTTTCGACTTCTACTACAACGGCACTCTCGCCGGTCACATGAACGCGCAGCTTTGGCCGTCGAGCGCCGACCAACCGGTCAGCGGCTCCTTCAGCACTTCCACGTCGGGCTTCAGCACAGTCGCCCTGCCGAGGGACGTCGTCTTCTCCCACCACGACACGTACAACGAGGTCTGGTTCAACGCCCTGGAGATCGGCACCGGCTCGTACTTCGCGGCGTTCACGGGCCACTTCGTTGACTACTTCAACCCGGCCGTACCCGACGTCGTTGAGTTCTGGGGGCGACATATCAGCCCGCCGACGGCGCCGGGCGCCTTCGAGTGGAGCCCTTCCGACAACGTCCCGTACTACTTCCAGTTCACGGTCGGAAGGGGCCTCTATCTGCTGGTCGTTCGATAAGCCGAAGACAAGCGCGGCCGGACAGACTCGCCGCCCCGCAGGCTCCGCCCGGTGCCTCCGCTCCTGCTCTTGTGACGCTGAGGTGGGCATGGGACGCGCACGGGCAGGGCGTCTGGCTGAAGACTCCCTGAAACTACCGGATTGGGGAGCGGTCCAGGTCTGCACGAGGTCGGGCCGAACGAAAGGCTTTGGTGGCCACCCGAATGTCGTCAGAGCCTCGATACGGCGGCCTGGATTGTCGCGGCGACCAGTGCCCCGTTAGGTACCTTGAGGACCGGTTCGCTGGCCCGATTGGCGATCTGGAGTCCGATCCCGTCACTGAACCCCTGGAGCCCAAGCAGCCGTTCGTACCGGACCTCGATGGCCTTCCGGGCGCCAGCGAACACCACGCGCTGCGAAGTCACTGACAGCACACCCCGGTCGGCGACTTCCATGTGACTGCCGATGACAACGCTGTGCGCCCGGATGCCACCCGTGTTGAACCGGACCCCCTTCGCCACCCGGATGCTCACCCCTCGGTAGCCGCCACGCATCTCGCGATCGACCACCTCTTTGAGGAGAAGGGCGTCGGTCTGGAGGTAGACCTCCTCGCCGCGCTTCAGGAGCAGGCCCTGCGGGTTCACGAGGGGCTCGAGGCGGCCTGCATTCACCCGCCCAAGGGCAAGCTGGTCCGAATACCGCCCGAACGCGCCCGTAACATCCGCAGCGGTTAGCCCGAGGCCAGCGGCCAGGCTCGCGATCCGCGCCTCCTCCTCTTCCGTCCAAGTCTGATCCGCGAGTGCGACCTCGAGCGCCTTGGTCACGGCCCCGAGCCGAGCGTCATGCCGTTGGTCCGGTGGGAGGCGCGCGGCATCCTCGAGCGGGACGAGCCCTCGAATCGTCTCCGGCGGGTCGGTCGCAGGGTCCGCGAGTTTCGCGAGCTCGCCGAGGTACTGCGCCTGGGCGTCGTCTGCGGCCCGCTGGCAACTCGCGCAGAAGACATGGCCTCGAGCGCGCTCGAACATGCCGAGCGACGCCCCGCAGTTCCCGCACTTTGCCGCCATACGCCCCTCTGCCTTCTTTGGACGACTCCAGTCGACGATGGCGTCCCGGCGGTCCGCAGTCCGGGTCGGAGGAGAGCGTAGCGCGGGCACACGAGCCACCCCACTGGTGCAACGGAGCTGTAATGCGCTGAGGCTCTCCGAAACACCGCGACGGACCAGTCTCGCATTGGATCGCAGGGGCGACGGAGAGCGTTCTCAGGGCTCGTGCCCGCTGCGGTGCGCGGCTAGCAGTCGGGACCAGACGGTGCTGCGGCTCCCGCGGATCTCTCGGTCGCAGTTCTGGCAGGCCGCGTGGGTGCCGTCCGCCTCGAGCGCGAGGACCGGATCGTGGGGCTCGACGACCGCGGCGAACGAGTCGAGCGGCCAGACCCGACCGCACCCGACCTCGACGAGCACGACCGGCCCGTCGTCGGTCAGCACGGTCTCGACGGAGCGGACCCGATGGAAGGGGCTGTGTCGGACCCGCTCGGTGATGAGCCACATCCACGAGCCGATGCGCGGCGCGTCCACCAAGCGCCGGGGCTCGAGCGGCATCCACGGCCAGTCCGAGGGCTTCGCGTCCACCTTCCGAGTCGCTCCTGCGGCGAGGCCCCGCCGGCTCCGGGAGGAGGGAACGCGCCGGGACAGGGCCTCGCGTGGACACGGGACGGTCTCGACGCCGGCCTCCGAGGAGTCAGCGAGAGCCATCCGCGTCCGTCGGCATCATGCGCCGTGGGCCGAGTCATGAGAAGACGGGCCAACGGGCAAGCGCCGCACCGCCTCTGGGGTCGACGCCGAGCCTGAACTCACAGTGCCCCGAGGCGCGATCCTGAACGACCCCGTTTTCGGGGGGTTGGACGCCCGCAAGGGAGATGGCAATTTCCGCAGAGCGAGGGCGCGAGAAGAGAGATCGACCGTGTTTCCTCTCTCGCTCAGCCTGGCACTCGACCGTAGGCCTGAATAAGGGTGTACGTCGTGCCCCACCGTGCGGCATCGGCCAGCTCCCCCTCGACCTCGGCGCGGAGCGACGCCAGGGCGTCCGGGCCGATGACCGGCTCGATCCGGGGAGTCAGTGACGTCGCGAACTGGAGGGGAAGCCGCAGGTACGGATGGCCGGGCGGCAGGGCGAGCACCTCGGCATCGACCGTGGGCTCGATGCCGAGGCCGACGAGGTGGCCCCGCAGCGAGCGGCCGGCATCGAGGTCGCCTCCGCCCGCTCGGAAGGCGTCGAGGATCAGGCCGATCAGGCGCTCGGCGGCTGGCGCAGGGGGGTTGAAGTGCCAGGACGCCGCGTCTGGGTCTTCAAGCACGAGCCATCCCGTGGGTCGCACCAAGCGCCGGTAGCTCGCGAGCTGCTCGGCGGCGCGCCCGATCGGGGCGAGCTCGAACCTCGCGTGGACGAGGTCGAACGAGCCAGCCGGCAGCGCGCTGGCAAACAGGTCGTCCTCGACCAGCTCGACGTTAGCCAACGCCTCTGCCGCCACGAACGCTCGGGCCGCGGCGAGGAGGTCACGATTGATGTCGGTCCCCACGACCGTTCCCGATGGGCCAACCCAGGCGGACAGCACGCGCAGCCAGCCCATCGCTCCACAGCCCACGTCGAGCGCTCGCAGCCCGGTCCCGGAGGGCAGCCGGGCGAGGAGTGCGTGACCCGCCGGTTCCCACACCAGAGACTGGAGCTGGAGCCGCTCGAGCTCGCTCCGCTGGCCCGCCATCAGGTAGTCGGCCGTGGTCTGTCCCTCACTAGCGGCGCTAGTGGCCGGAGGGTACTCGCCCCTTCTGGTGAGGCTACAACGCTGCGTCTAGGCCTTCGCGTTCAAACCCGCCGATGCAAGAGGCTGAAAGGACCTCGTTTTGGTGGCTCCGCAAGCTGGCCGGGCCGAGCGCGGATGGGAGCGCAAGGCCGCCCGGGGCGAGTGGACCGGCGGGATCCCGCCGTTCGGCTACCGCAAGGCCCGCGGCGAGAGCGCGCTGTCGCCCGATCCGGCGAGCGCACCGATCGTCGAGGCGATCTTTCGGCGCTACGTCGAGGAACGCGCCGGGGCTCGGGCGATCGCCGCCTGGCTCGACGGGCAGGGACAGCGGACCCGGACCGGCGGCCGCTGGGGGACGAGCGGCGTCCTCGCCGTCCTGCGCAACCGCGCCTACATCGGCGAGGTGAGCTTCCGGGGTGTCTGGCGCCCCGGTGGCCAGCCACCGCTCGTCGAGCGGACCCTGTTCGATGCCGCGGCGGCGATCCTCGACGAGCGGGCGAGCTCGGCCTCATTGCGCCGGACGAACCCGACCGACTATCTCCTGAGTGGCCTGCCGTTCGTGTGCGACCGCTGCGGTCACCCGATGATCGGGGCGAGCGCCCGCGGGCGCGCTGGTCGCCGCTACGCCTACTACACCTGCTCGACTCGGGCGCACCGTGGCTCGGCCGGCTGCACCCAGGACCGGCTCGCGAAGGACGAGCTCGAGTTCGCCGTCCTCGCCCAGATGCGCGACGTCTATGCCGACACGAGTCTCGTGGCGGCCGCCCTCGGGGAGGCGCAGGCCCGCGAGGCGGTCCGCCACGCCGAGGGCGAACGGGCCCGGACGGCGCTCGAGGCGCAGGCGGCCGACGTTCGTCGGAAGATCGAGCGCTACGTCAGCGCCTTCGAGTCCGGCGAGCTGAGCGGGAGCCGGCTCGGGGCCTGGCTCGACGAGCTCGAGGGCCCGTCTGGCCGACCTCGAGACCCAACTCGCCGGGCACGACCCTCGCGAGACCCGTGAGCCGGTCGCGCCGGTGGACGCGGCGATCGTGTCCTGGGCGCTGAGTCAGGCGCTCGACGAGATCCTGCGGGCGGCCCCGGCCGCCCGGGCGAAGGCGCTGTTGCGGGTCCTCGTCGAGGAGATCCGCGTCGTCTCGCCCGCCGACATCCGGCCGACCTACCGCGTATTGGCGGCGGTTCGACTACCGGAGGATGTGGTAGCGGAGGCTGGACTCGAACCAGCGACCAAGGGCTTATGAGTCCCCTGCTCTGCCACTGAGCTACTCCGCCACTGTCGCGAGCGGGCTCGCCGGGCGACACCGACGAGGCGGTGCGGCAGAGGATTCTAGCGCAGACGAGCTCGACCCGGCCGGCGCTCGATCCGAGCCGGCCGGCTGCCCCACCGCGTCGAGCCGTGCCGGACGCGTCCGCGGCTCAATCCTCGGCAGATCGCATCGCGTCGCCGACCGCCTGTGCGACGGCGTCCGCAGCCAGGCTGCCGACGATGGTGACGGTGGCGGCACTCCACCGATGGACCTCGACCCCCGACGACCCGCCGACCAGGCTGGTCTGGC
>JAPVSP010000433.1:0-1623 GCA_047519685.1 Chloroflexota bacterium | reverse complement strand
CGGACCGACGGGACGTGGCACCTCGAGCGGCTCTACGACTGAGCCGACCGGATCGGCGGTCCGGCAGGCCGCGCTCAGTGGGGGGCGGGCCCGATGGCGATCGTCACCAGCAGCAGGATGAGGAATAGACCGACGACGAGCGCCAGCGCGCCCACGTCCCGTGGTCGTGTCGTCTGCACCGCGCCGAACCCCCCTGAGACCGTCGGTCCACTACCGCCGCCGGTCGGAATCATAGACGCTCGACAGGCCGAGATGTCGCGGGATATCGGCGCCCGCGTCCCTGCGCGGGCGGCCGGCCGCAACGGCCGCCTCGCCGGCCCGACGGAGGGTCAGGGCTTGATGGCAGCGGCGACGAGCAGGACGAGGAGCGCGGCGAGCACCAGCGTCAGCAGGCCGGCGCCGACGAGGTCTCGGACCCTGGGCTGCATCGGTGCGTGACCCTCCAGTGCTCAGCGGAACGGGCAGGACGCCCCGAACATGACCGTGATCGAGATCGTGCCACCCAGCGGCTTGACCCGGGTCTGGATGTGGCAGGCGCTCGGCGTCCCGACCGAGTCGATGATCCGGCTCCCGTCCTCGAGCGGCCCCGACACGGCAGCCGTACTGTAGCCCGCCTTCTCGAGCCCGGCCTGGATCTGGCTCGTGATCGCGGCGGGGTCGCCGCCGGTCAGGGACCAGGCACCGCTCGCGGCGCGCTCCGGTGTCACGGGACTCGCCCCGGGCGGCAGCGGGAAGCTCGCGGGCACGGCATCCCAGATCCGCCCCCAGGCCGTGTCGGTCTGGCTGACGGGCGACGGCGAGGGGGCCTTGGTCGCCGCCGGGCTCGGGCTCGCGGGCCCCGAGGAGGCTGCGCCGCTCGGCGAGGCGACGTCCGCCGAACCGCTCGCGCCGGGCGAGGCGGCGACCGTGCAGGCCGAGAGGGCGAGGCCGGCGGCCAGGAGCGCGGCGGTCGCGCTCATCGATCGAGCGTGGGATGGCATCGAGCGGCGGCTGGTCATCAGCATGCCTCGCATCCTACCCGGAGGTGGCCGGGCCCCCGCGGCATGTGCGACGGGGCCCTGCCCGCCGCCACCCGCTCACCAGGTCGGCGGCAAGGTCGACGGTCCCGAAACCCCAGACGGGGCCGTCGCCGACTCGTCCCGTGCCCGATGGCGCGGGACGTCGATGGGATCAGGTCGCGACCGCGAGCGCTCGGATGACCGCCGGCAGGACGACGAGGATGAGCTCGGCGGCCAGTGCCATGAGCAACAGGCGCCCGAGGAGCATCGTGGCGACCGACCGGCTCGGAGTCATCACCGCGTTGAGACGGCACCGGACGGCGATTTGTTGCGGCCGGCGAGGCGGATCCGAGGCGGATTTCGCAGCGGTCCGGACCGGGTCAGGCGGCGGGACGCGGTGTGCCAGAGATAGAACGGATGTTCTACCATGATGTCCAGCCATGGCCTTCGCCGAGCTCCACTGTCACACGAGCTTCTCCTTCCTCGACGGGGCATCGCCCGCCGACGAGCTGGCCGAGCGCGCCGCCTCCCTCGGGTTGAGCGGTCTCGCCATCACCGACCACCAGGGCCTGTACGGCGCCGTCCGCTTCGTCGAGGCCGTCCGCTCGGCCGGGCTCCGGCCGGT
>JAPVSP010000432.1:0-1840 GCA_047519685.1 Chloroflexota bacterium | reverse complement strand
CGTCAAGACGTTGCGCTCGAGGCCGGTGGCCCGGATGGCCTCGACGAGCCGCTCGACTGGGACGCGACCGGCCCAGGCCGTCGAGGCGACGTACGCCGCCCGTTCGAGGACGACCCCGGGCAGCTCCGAGACGAGACGGACCTGTTCGGCGACCGTCAACCCCGGCACGACGTAGTCAGGATGGGTGACGAGGAAGCGCGCCCCGGCCTCGGCCGCCATGTGGGCGACCGCCCCGATCGCTCGAGTGTCGATGTGACCGGAGGCGAGGAGCGCGTCGGAGCGGGCCACCTGCCGGCAGATCGCTCGGAGCGCATCGCGAGTCCTCGGATCGGCCGGGTCGAGGCGCGCCGAAGTAGCCGTCGTTGGGATCTGGGCTGGGTGCCGGCGCACGCTCGACCAGCGACGGCCGCGGCGCCCGAACGCCGCGCCGTGGGCCTCGCTGCCGAGCGACGGAAGCCAGACGACCCGCGCCCCGAGCGCAAGGCTGACCTCGACGACATCCTGGTCGAGCCCGCCGCTCACGAACGGGTTGAGGACGAGGCCGCCGTAGACGGGGAAGCCTGTCGCCTCGCTCGCGATGGCCGCCCGGCCGACGGTCGACTCGACGTGGCTCTTGAGGACGATCGCCCGCATGCCGGCCGCCTGGGCCCGGCGCGCGAGCGCGAGGTCCGAATGCCGCCGCCGGACGATGTCGGGGCGGCCGTGGACATGCAGGTCGATCGCGCCGCTGAGCGCTCGAGCCGCCTCAGCCCCCATCAGACAGCAGCCGGCGAGCGACACCCGACAGGGCCACCGCGACGATGAGCAGCGTCCCCTTCGTCCAGTTCTGGACATAGAGCGGGGCGCCCAGGATCGTGAGGCCGGTGAAGATGACCGCGAGGAGAAGGACGCCAACGACGGTCCCGATGACATGGAACTCGCCGTCGCGGAGGGTGACCGCGCCGAGGAAGTTGGCGGTGAACGCGTCGAGCAGGAGCGCGTCGCCGGCGCTCGGGTAGCCGATCCCGAACTGCGCCCCGAGCATCACCCCGCCGAGGGCCGCGAGCGAGCTCGACAGCATGAACGCGAGGACCCGGCTCCGCGTCACGCCGATCCCGGTCAGGCGTGCCACCTCGGCGTTGCCGCCGATCGCGTACATGTGCCGGCCGACCGGCGTCTGGGTCAGAAGGACCCAGGCGAAGACGCAGACGGCCGCCGCCACCCAGACGAGCAGCGGAAGGCCGAGGAACGTCAGCTTGCCGATGTTCGTGAAGTCGGGCGGCACCCCGACGGCGATCGTGACGCCGCCGTTGTACCAGAAGTTGATCCCCACGAGGATCGTCCCCATCGCGAGCGTCGCGATGAAGGCGGTGACCCGAAGTTGGGTCACGACGATGCCGTTCACGAGCCCGATGCCGGCGCCGAAGCCGAGCGTCGCGAGGACAGCGAGCTGCCAGGGCAGGCCGCTGAACGCCATCAGACCGGTGGCGAGCACGCCACCAAGGCTGGCCATGAAGCCGATCGAGAGGTCGAACTCGAACATGACCATGCAGATCGTCAGACCGATCGCCACGACCGTCAGGACCGCGCTCTGCTGGAGGATGTTCACGAGCGTCGCGAACTGAAGGAAGGCATCGGGGCGGATCAGCGAGAAGACGATGACGAGCATCACGAGGGCGCCGATGGTCCCGTAGCGGGCGAGGGTCTCGACGACGACGGGGCGCGAGGTGCGGCGGGCGGTCATCTGGCTCATGCCGCGTCGGCGACCTCGTAGCAGTGGTGGAGGATCTCGTTCTTCGTCAGTCGCGGGCCGGCGAGTTCGGCGACGATCCGGCCCTCGCGCATGACCAAGGCCCGATCG
>JAPVSP010000431.1:0-1968 GCA_047519685.1 Chloroflexota bacterium | reverse complement strand
GGAGGCGGTCTCCTCGAGGCGGAAGGTGGAGGCCGAAAAGGTGCTGAGCACCCTTTCAGCCGAGATGCGCCAGCTCGTCGACCAGGGCCGCCGGCGCGGGTACGTGACCTACGAGGAGATCCAGGACGCCGTGCCGGAGGTGGAGCACAACCTCGACGAGTACGACCGCATCTACGGCATGCTGGTGGATCTCGAGATCAAGGTCGTGGACGACCCGAAGGAGGCCGAGAAGAAGGCCGACGACGAGGACGAGACGGAGCCGGTCGAGCTGGAGCCCCTCGAGGGCGTCAGCATCGACGACCCCGTCCGCATGTACCTCAAGGAGATCGGCAAAGTCGCGCTCCTCAACTCCGCCGAGGAGATCAAGCTGGCCAAGCGGATGGAGCGCGGCGACGAGGAGGCCAAGCGCCGCCTGATCGAGGCCAACCTGCGCCTCGTCGTGAGCATCGCCAAGAAGTACGTCGGGCGCGGGATGCTGTTCCTGGACCTGATCCAGGAGGGCAACCTGGGCCTCATCCGCGCAGTCGAGAAGTTCGACTGGCGGAAGGGGTACAAGTTCAGCACCTACGCGACGTGGTGGATCCGGCAGGCGATCACGCGGGCGCTCGCCGACCAGGCGCGCACGATCCGCATCCCGGTTCACATGGTCGAGACGATCAACAAGCTGATCCGGGTCTCCCGCCAGCTCCTCCAGGAGCTCGGCCGGGAGCCGATCCCCGAAGAGATCGGCCAGGTCATGAAGATGCCGACGGAACGGGTCCGGGAGATCATCAAGATCGCCCAGGAGCCGATCTCGCTCGAGACCCCGATCGGCGAGGAAGAGGACAGCCACCTCGGCGATTTCATCGAGGACCAGGACGCGCTGGCCCCGGCCGAAGCCGCGTCGTTCACGATGCTCAAGGAGCAGCTCGAGGGCGTCCTCGACACGCTCACGCCGCGCGAGCGGAAGGTGCTCAAGCTGCGGTTCGGGCTCGACGACGGCCGCCCGCGGACGCTCGAAGAGGTCGGGCGCGAGTTCGGCGTCACGCGCGAGCGCATCCGGCAGATCGAGGCGAAGGCCCTCCGCAAGCTCCGCCATCCCAGCCGGAGCAAGCGACTCAAGGACTTTATCGAGTAGACGGGTTACACCGCAGCTGCCTCCGCCGCGGCGAGGATCGCCTTCACCTCATCGTCGGTCACCTGTCCAAACGTGTCATAGAACTCTCCGACCGCGAAGAAGATCTCCGGCGTGTCGAGGACGATGAGCTCGTCCACGAGGCGCCTGAGCCTCGCGGCCGTCCGGCGGGGCGCGACGGGAACGGCGATGACCACGCGGGCCGCGCCCCAGTGCCGGACGGTCCGGACGGCGGCCTCGATCGTGTAACCGGTCGCGATGCCGTCGTCCACCAGCACGGCCGTCTTTCCGCGGAGGTCGGGGCGGGTTTCCCGGCGGTAGTCGCGGAGGCGGTGTGCGATGACCTCCTGGGCGCGCCGGACCTGGTCGGCGATATACCTGGACGGCACGTGGTACCCGCCGGCGGCCTGATCGGCCGTCACGACGGTCCCGTCCTCGCCGACGGCCCCGATGGCCAGTTCCTGGCTGCTCGGGTGGCCGATCTTGCGGACGATCACGACGTCGAGCGGGCGGCGCAGCGCACGCGCCACCTCGGCCGCGACGACGACGCCGCCGCGCGGCAGGCCGAGGATGAGGGCCTCCTCGTCCTCCCGGAGGGTACCCTGCACGGCCTCCGCCAGCTGCCTGCCGGCATCCACGCGATCAGCGAATCCCATCCGCGACCTCCCTACGACCTTTGGGCGTCTCACCCCTCGGGCGCGGACCGCCGCATGCTGGCCGGGCGCCCAGCGTACGCCTTCCAAGGGCTATGATAGGGGGCACCCGCGGGCTTCCGCCATCGGGCGCCCAAAGGATTCCTCCTGCCGAGACCGCCCGAGACGGCGTCTCCCCGGGAGGCGGCCACCGTCCGGTGG
>JAPVSP010000430.1:0-5293 GCA_047519685.1 Chloroflexota bacterium | reverse complement strand
CGGTCGCCTTCGCCCTCACGAGCCTGACGGCGGCGGGCGAGAGGCGGATCGCCGAACTTGTCAAGAAGGCCGCGGGCTGAGGGCTGACCCAACGGCCCGGCGTCGTCACAGGCGACGCGCTGTTGTGCTGGGCATTGCCCAAACGGCCGAATAGAAACCGGGGCCCACCGCCGGCACGCTCGGAGGCATGACGGCGCGATGGTCCGATCCACATCGACTCCCGGTTCCCCCCACCGGGTACGACCATTGCCGCCAGGGCCGAGGCATCGCGCAGCGCCGCCCGGATCGCCTGGTCGCGGGGATCGCCCGATGGGCGGTTCTGCATAGAACAGATGTTCTCATGCGGGGACAAGACCCTTGACGGCCCCGAGCGCGTCCCCCGGCCCACCTTCGCCCACCTGCGCCTCAGGGCGGCCACGTGGCGCGGTGAGCGAGTCGGTGGCCATCTGCGCGACCCTGCGCCGCGGGACATCGGCCCGTACAACGGCTGGATACGCCGCCACCGCGGCCCCTGCGAGGCCCGTCGGCCGGCCCCCTGGCGATCCGACCCACCGGTGTCCGACGCCATGTGGGCGCGGGTCGAAGAGGTCCGCCGGGCGAAGACCCGGGGCGGGGGAGCCCGCGACCGGGGCCGGGTCGACCTCCTGGGTGGCCTGCTCATCTGCGTACGAGCACGGATTGGCGCTTGCGCTGCCGCAGGTTGTTATGGCGCGCCCGACAGGATTCGAACCTGCGACCTTCGGCTCCGGAGGCCGACGCTCTATCCGCTGAGCTACAGGCGCGCGCATTCGCGCTCGGATCGAGCGCGACACCCTAGCGGCAGACGCTCCATCCGAGCTCGGGAGGCCGGCGGCGGCCCCTGCCCCAGGGGCCAGCATGATACCCGGGTCCGCCCGCGGCGATGATAGATCGCCAGACCCCGGGCGTTCCCGGTCGTGGGGAGACCGGCCCGACCCTGGGACCGCCGCGCCCTAGTAGACGATCTCGTCCGCCTCCGGCACGTCGATGCTGTGGACGTCCTCCGAGCCGGAGCCGATCCGCACGGAGACGACCCAATGGCCTTGGCCCTCCCGTTCGCCCATGGGAACGATGGGCCCGCTGACGATCACACGAGCGACGGCCTCATCGCCGCGCTCGTACCGGACCTGGGTCTCCTTGGGGCCGTACCGATCGATGCTCCGAACGGCCAGGTCGCTCCGCTCGCAGCCCATCAGGGCCGCCAGCCATGCCCGCGCGTCCCATGACGCCACGTCGAGACTCCTTTCAGATCGCTCGATCGGCGACGGTGCTGGCGCCGTCGGAAGCGTGTCTTGAAGCGATCCTATGCCGGCGCCTCGCTCGTCATCGAGGCGAGCCCGCGTCATCGAAGGTCTGGCGGCCTGGGGCCGGCGAGTCGCGGACGCAGGCGAGGACATCGCTGAAGCGCGCCGTCGCGAGCCCGACCACGGTGTCGGCGGCGCCGTAGTAGAGGTGCAGCCGGTCGGTCGCCTCGTCGAGCGTCCAGCCGCAGGGGAACACGACCCGCCCGACGTCCCCGGTGATCTCGTACGGGGCTGCGGGCGCGAGCAACCACTCGTCCGTGCGACGCAGCACGATCCGTGGGTCGTCGAGGTCGAGCAACGCCAGCCCGGCTCGATAGATCGGCCCATCGCCTGTCGCATGGACGCCGTGATAGAGCAGGAGCCAGCCTTCGGCCGTCTCGAGCGGAGGCGGACCGAGGCCGATCTTGCCGGCGTCCCACCAGGCGCCGTCGCGGGCCTCCAGGAGCAGCTGGTGATCGCCCCAATGACGGAGGTCCGGCGAGAACGAGATCCACATGTGGGCTCCGCCGCGCAGCGGCGACGGGCGGTGGATCATCGCCCAGCGCCCAGCGAAGCGGCGCGGGAACAGCGCGGCGTCCTTGTCCTCCGGTGGCATGGCCGGCCCGAGTCGACGGACATCTCGGAAATCGCGGCTCATCGCCAGCGACACCAGGGGCCCGCGCCGGCTGTAGGCGGTGTACGCGATCGCCCATTCCTCGCGTTCGGGCAGCCAGGTGAGACGGGGGTCCTCGCAGCCCCAGATCTCCTCGGGATAGCGATCCACGTCGGATCGCAGGAGCGGCTCAGGGTCGAAGCGCCAGTCAGAGACGCCATCGACGCTGCGGGCGACGTTGAGCTGCGAGATGCCGCGAAGGTCTTCGACGCGGACCAGGAGGATCGTCTCGTTCCCGACCCGGGCCGCACCCGGGTTGAAGACGGAGTTCGCGGGATAGGGCACGTCCCCCGCCGTCAGGATCGGGTTCGCCTCGGATCGCCGGAAGAGCTCCTGGGGCCGAGTCATGGGGTCGCGGCCGCAACGAGAGCCTCGGTCCGTGCCGGGGCCGCCGGGTGTGCTTCGCGCATCGCCCGAACGTGCTCGAGCGCGATGAGCCACATGAGCGTCGATTCGGCTCCCTGGTTCGCATTGACCCCGCGGGGCGTGAGGCCGTCGTAGCTTGCGCCTCGCTTCGGATCGGCCACCTCCACGCCGAGATCGTTCTCGCCGAGGAACCAGGCATAGGCTCGTTCCATCGCGGTCAGATAGCGACCGTCGGCGGTCACCAGATGGGCCGACTCGGCCGCGAGGAGCAAGGCCGTCGCCTCGATCGGCTGCTGGTCGAAGCGAGCCTTCTCCCCGCCACACGGCCACCAGCCGTTGCCGATCGGGGAGAGGTGACCGTCGGGGGTGATCTGGGCGTCGATCAGCCAGTCGAGGGCGTTCAGGCCGGTCTCGACCATCTGCTCGGAGGCGATCGTCTGGCCAGCGACGATGAGCGCTCGGGCGGGGAGAGCGTTCTCGTAGGTCAACCGGGATTCGGGCCACGGCCAGGTGGAGGCCGGACGCGACCGGAGCCTGGCCTGGAACCGGATGGCCAGGAGGTGGAACGCCACGGCGGTCGCCGGGTCGGGAGCGGCGCGCAGCTTCGTGGCGCACGCCAGCAGGACGGACGCCTGCGCGCGCAGCGCGGACAGCCCCCGCGCCGCTGGCAGGGCCCGCTCGAAGAGGGATGTCGCGGACTCGACCAGCCGAGCGTCGGGCCCATCCGCGATCGCCTCGGCAAGCGCGAGGAGTGCCCGCCCGTGACAATCCTCCGAGCCGACCCCTGCGATCCACGACCCATCCACCGAGCGGAAGTTCCGGAAGCGCCCGGTCGCTCCGTCGAGGGCCTCCGCGAGGAAGCCCAGGCTGCGCCACGCCCGCCCCGCGACCGCGGGCCAGCCGAGCTCCCGCCGATGGAGCAGGTCGACCTGGAGCGCCCGGGCGACATCGTCCGTGCAGTACCCGTGGGCCGGGTCCGGTCGGGACCCGATCGCGTGCTGCATGATCCCGACCTCGTCGGTCATGGCGTCGAGATGTCGTCGAACGACGGGATGGAGCGCTGCCGGCTCAGGCATTGATGGCCGCGAGCGGCGCGGAACGGACCGTCATCGGAGGGAACGCCGTGACCTGTCCGAACAGGCGGCGATACTCGGCTCCGACCGCGGACCAGACCATCCGGCGGCTGTGCTCGTAGGCTCGGCGGCCGATCGCCGCGCGCAGGTCGTGGTCGCCCAGCACGTCGTTCAGCGCGCTCGCCAGGGCAGCCGGCGAGCCAGGCGGAACGAGGATGCCCCGTCCGTCGGCCAGCAGCTCCGCTGCATACGCGTACGGCGTCGAGATGATCGCGCGACCCGCGCCCATCGCGTACGACAGCGTCCCGGACACGATCTGGTCGAGGTTGGGATAGGGCGTGACGAAGACGTCGGCCGCCTCGAGCCAGCGGGTCAGCTCGACCCGTCCCACGAACCGGTCGACGAACCGGACGTGGTCGCCCATCCCGAGCGCCTCGACGCGCGCCATGAGGGCGTGTCGGTATGTCTCGCCCTCTCGACGGAGCAGGTCCGGATGGGTCGCGCCCACGATGACGTAGCACGCCGACGGGTGTGCCGCGACGACGGCCGGCAAGGCGTCCAGCGCAAGCTCGTACCCCTTGCCCTGGCCGAGGAGGCCGAAGCTCAGGATGACCTCGCGCCCTTCGAGGCCGAAGCCTGGCTTGAGTGCCGCCGGTTCGGCGAGCGGGAGGTCCGGGACGCCGTGGGGGATGACCTCCAGGCGACGGGCATCGACGCCGTAGGCGGTGGCGAGAAGCGCGGCCGCGGACCGCGACATGACGACGGTGGCCGCGACGCTGGCGATCAGCTCGGTGAGGATGGCTCGCTGGCGGATCGTCGGGGTCCGCAGGACGGTGTGGAGCGTGGCCACGGCCGGGATGGGGAGCGCCTGGACGAACCGGAGGACGTCCGCGCCATCGTCGCCACCCCAGATCCCGTACTCGTGCTGGATCGAGACCGTGTCGACGCAACCACCGAGGGTCCGAGCGACCCGCGGGTAATCCATCGGTTCGTCGCGACGGATCCGGTGGTGGACCTCGAGCGGGTAGGGCACCGCCTGCTCGGGCGGATGGAGGGCAACGATCTCCCGGCTGCCGGTGGCCATGGCCAGATCGTGTGTGAACGTCGCGATACCGCAGCGCCGCGGCGGATAGGTGGAGACGAAGGCGGTCCGTGCGATAGCGAAGCTCCTGTCGGTAGGATCGGCCGGGGCCGATCGGGAGGGAGGAGCGGCAACGATCGCGGACCATCCGCCGAGACGCCCGCGTCGAGCAGCCGACGGAAGGCTTGCGACTGCCTCGCTCGCCCGGATGGCGCGGCCCGCCCGGATGGACGGGCCGCGCACCAGGCTACCCGGCGCGGACCTGGGTCGCGCGCGGGCCCTTCGGGCTCGCTTCGATCTCGAACACGACGCGCTCGCCGCCGACGAGGCGGTCGAAGTCGATCGAGGAGTCGAGGCCGCCGCGATGGAAGAAGTACTCCTTCGCATCCTCGGCGGCGATGAAGCCGAAGCCACGGTCGGCGACGACCTTCTTGATGGTACCGGTGGTCATGAGGACCTCCAACACTTCCCGAACAGGAATGGCAGATCGCACGGTCCGTTCGAGAAGGGGGTCGACCACGCGGAGCATCGCCACGGAGTGCGGCGAGCACCCACCATACCACACGAGTCCCGGGGAGGCGTCTCGCCCGAGAGCGCCCACAGGGAGGCCCGGTCAGGCCGGGAAGCGTCCGGGAAACGTCGGAGCGGCTCCCGAAGGAGCCGCTCCGTTGCTGTCCCGGTGAAGTGCGTCCGTCTCATCGACGGGCCTTCTGCCGCGCGCCAAGGGCATCTATCACGTCGGCTGCACCGACTACCCTGACCCTACCTACCCATGACCTTGGAGCTGGGGCAGCTGGCT
>JAPVSP010000429.1:0-2093 GCA_047519685.1 Chloroflexota bacterium | reverse complement strand
TCGACAGCCGGGTCCTGCTCGCCCACCGTCTCGGTCCCGACGAGCGGGCGTGGCCGTCGCCGGAGGACCGCTTCGCGTCCGACCTGCTTCGGCCGGACCTCGTCGCGGACCCGTGGCTGCGACGGCTGACCGAGGCCGCGGCCGAGGCGCCCGTACCCATCCTCCTCGGGGGACACACGCTCGTGGGACCCGGCGTCCGGCTGCTCGGGCTTCGCCCCGCGTAGCATCCGGGGCATGGATGTCCGCCGCGGCCCCAGCCGAGCGTCCGCCTCCGCTCCGCCGCCGAGCGACGCCGTCCTGGTCGAGCGACTGCGCGCCGAGATCGAGCGCGACGGGCCGATCACCTTCGCCCGCTTCATGGAGGTCGCGCTGTACGACCCGGAGCGCGGCTACTACGCCTCCCCGGTCGCCCGGCCCACCCGCGAGGGCGACTTCCTGACGGCGCCCGAGACGCACCCGGTCTTCGGCCGCTGCGTCGGACGTCAGCTGACCGAGTGCTGGGAGCGGCTCGATCGGCCAGACCCGTTCGTGCTCCGCGAGTACGGCGCCGGCGCCGGCACGCTCGGCCTGTCGGTCCTCCAGGGACTCGCCGCCGACGACAGCGAGCTGGCGGAGGCGATCCGCTACGAGCCGGTCGAGGTCAACCCATATCGCCGCGCGGAGCTGGCCGAGCGGCTCGCGGAGGCCGGGGTGGACGCCCGGCTGGGGCTGCCCGAGGGCCCGGTCCTCGGGGTGGTGATGGCGAACGAGTTCCTCGACGCCCTCCCCGTCCACCGCGTCGAGGGCCGCCCGGCCGGGCTCGTCGAGCTGTATGTCGCCTGGGACGGTCGCGGCTTCGTGGACGTCGCGGGCCCGCCCTCCACGCCGGCCCTCGCCGAGCGTCTCGGTCGAGAGGGCGTCTCCCTGGCCGACGGCCAGCGCGGGGAGATCTGCCTCCGCCTCGACGCGTGGGTCGCCGAGGTCGCGGCGGCGCTCGAGCGCGGCTACGTCCTCGCGATCGACTACGGCTACCCGGCCGTTGACCTGTACGCCCCCAGGCGACGCGCCGGCACCCTCCTCGCGTACGCCGGTCACCGGGTCCACGACGATCCGTATCGTCACATCGGCGGGCAGGACCTCACGGCGCACGTGGATCTCACGGCGCTGGAGCTGGCGGGTCGCGCGGCCGGGTTGACGACCCTCGGCAGCACCAGCCAGGCCGAGTTCCTGGCCGGCCTCGGGCTCGGCGAGCTGCTGGCCTCGGCCGGCCAGGCCTCGTCCGCGGCGCTCGGGGAGTACCTCGAGCTGCGCTCGGCCGCCCTGCGGATGCTCGACCCTCGGGCGATGGGCGCGTTCCGCGTCGTCGTCCTCGGCCGCCGCGTCTCCACCGAGCCGGCGCTCCGCGGCCTGGCCTTCCGCCTCCCGCCTCGACCCGGGCAGGGTCTCGCTTCCGGCTGACTGGGCCCTACGGCATCCTCCCTATTGCGGCCCGCTCCCCGGAACGCGCACGCTGGTCGGGCCGCCGCGGCCCAGCAGGGCACGGCTCGGGCCGCACGAGGCGGCCACCGCCGGGGAGCGGGCGCTTGCCTGCACGCGCGCTCGGTGCGCTCGCTCCCCGCCTCCCCTGCCCGTCGGATCCCCCCATCCGGCGGGCCCTTGCCCGCCATCGGACGCGACGGCAGCGAGGCGCTCCGGCCTGGGGCGCCGCCGTCGCCCGCCACCTCCCCTTGCTAGAATGCGCAGGCGTGGTCGGTCCTCGCGGCGGCCGCGCGCCCAGCTCGATCTGGGCTCCCGGGACGCACAGTGCAGCGCCGCCGCAAGCCCTTGTGGCGGCGCTGGAGGTGAGGATCGGTTGACCGGCATCTGGTACGTGGTGGGCTTCGCCTTCGCCGGCGTATCGTTCGTCTTCCTGACGATCGGCCTGGCCTGGCTCATCTCCCACCGCAACCGCGGCGACCTCCACAAGGGTCTGCCATACGAGAGCGGCATCGACACATACGGCGACACCCACGGCCGATTCGGCCTGTCGTTCTACATCTACGCGCTGCTGTTCGTGGCCTTCGACATCGAGGTCGTCTTCATCTACCTCTGGGCGCTGGTCTTCCGGGACCTGC
>JAPVSP010000428.1:0-9210 GCA_047519685.1 Chloroflexota bacterium | reverse complement strand
TCAGGGTCAGGCCGGTGTCGATGATGTCCTCGACGATCAGGACGTCGCGGCCCTCGATGCTGGCCGACAGGTCCTTGAGGATGCGCACGAGCCCGGAGGACTCGGTCGCCGTCCCGCCGTACGACGAGACCTCCATCAGGTCGATCCGGACCGGCACGCGGATCGCCCGCATGAGGTCGGCCATGAACGGCAGCGATCCCTTGAGCACGCTCACGAGGGTCAGCTCGTGGCCGACGTAGTCCTCGCTGATCCGCCGACCGAGCTCCCCCACCCGCTCCTGGATCTCGTCCTCCGAGAGGAGGACCTCGGCGACGTCGCTCTCGAGATCCGCGGTCCTGCTCATCGGATGGACGCCTCACCTGCTGGCCGTGACCGGGGGCCGCCGCCCGGGGCGGGCGGGGTGGCTCGTGACGCCGACGCCGCGGCCAGGCCGTGCGGGTCGGCATCCTCGGCCCGCGTCGTCCTCCCGGGGCCTGCCCGACGACGCTCGCGTGGCGGCTCGAGCTGCGCTCCCTCGCTCGCCTCGTGCGCCACCGCGACGCCCTCGGACGCGATGGCGTCGCCGGCCGCCGGCGCCGCCGGGCGCGCCGCGCTGTTGTTCACCTGGCCCTCGGCACCGGACAGCGCATCGGCGATGGCCAGCTTGCCGTACTTGAGCATGAGGGCCCGGAAGTCGCGAGCGTAGAACAGCTTGATCCGGATGTCCGGGTAGAGCTCGCGGAGCCGTCGGAGCTTGCGGTTCTTCTTCCGTACGAGCTTCTGCCTCAGGGTCGTCATCTCGACGTAGAGATCCAGCTCCGGGAGGTAGAAGTCGGGGGCGAAGCTCTCGAGAACGGCTCCATCGAGGCTCCAGAGGATGGGGAACACGTGCGGCTCGTACTCCCAGCGGACCTGGTAGAACTCGAGGATCCGCGCGAACTCCGCCTCGCTCGCATGCGCGAAGCTCGGCCGAGGGGTCGCCTCGCCTGGCTCGGCGGAAGCCATCCCGGGCGTCGGTCCGGGCGAGATCGGTTCGCCGGACGCCGCGGGAGCCGCGCGCTGCGGCGCGGGGGCCGTCACGGCCCGGGGGTCCGGTCGGCGCCGTCGCCGCCCGGGCGGTCGAGGAGCGCGTGAAGATCGCCGCGGTACGCGGCCAGGAAGCGGTGCATGTCGAGGACGTCGTCGGCGTCCACGGGTGGGGCCTCCGCGCGACGAGCCACGTCCGCCGGGCCCAGCTCACAGGTCGGCGCCAGGTCGAGGCGTCGGCCCCCACCCGACCGGCTCGTCACGAGGCCGAGCGTCCGGGCGCCGCAGCCCGGACACGGCAGCTCGACGAACGCGAGATCCTCGCGCTCCGCCAGGACCCGGATCCGCTCGGTCTCGAGCATCGCCCCGCAGACGGAACAGGCCGTCCCACCGAGGAGTGCGCGGAGACGCTCGTGCGGATGCATCGAACATCAAGTCTACCGACCGACCGCGGCGGGCGCACCGGCCGGCCCCGGCTCGACGCCGGATACCCCCTGGGGGTATCATCCGTCCATGAGCCGTCAGTCGCCCGCAGCCTCGGGCGTCCGCCGCGACCCCGCCGCGCACGGCAGCGACGCGGACGCGCGCCTGGGCACGTTCCGCCACAGCTACTCCAGGGACCGCGCCCATCTGATCCGCCGGCTGAGCCGCATCGAGGGCCAGGTGCGAGGGATCGCGCGGATGATCGAGCGGGAGGAGTACTGCGTGGACATCCTCCAGCAGACGGCCGCCCTCCGAGCGGCCGTCGACGCGGTCTCGCTCCTCGTCCTCGAGGACCACGTCCAGGGCTGCGTCCGCACCGCCGCCGAGCGGGGCGAGGCCGATGCCTATGTCGAGGAGGTCCTCGACGTCGTTCGCCGGACCCTCGGGCGCCCCATCCGAACGGGCCGTCCCGCCTGACGCGCCCGCCCGTTGGCCGAGCCCGCGGGCGGTCGATCGGTCCGGGGTTCTCCACCGTCGCGGTCACCCCGCCGAGCGGGCCGCGGATCGGTTGTCCACAACCGCGCGTGAGGGGCCGCGAATCGTGGATAACCGCGTTGACGACGGCCCCTCCGCCCCGTAACGTGCGGCCTCCGCAGATGGCGGATCGGGGAGCGCAGCTCGCGAGGGGTCCGGGGAGACCCGACCGCGAACCGGACGAGCGGCGTCAGACCGACGCCACGCCATCGATGCGAACGGCGACGACGCCGGGAGCGGCGCCCGGGTGAGTCGACACCTCCCAAGGAGGGATGCCTGACCCGCCCCCGCGAGCCGCTCCCGACGCGCGTTGAGGGCCTTCCCGCCCTGCCCGCACCGTACGCCGACGTCGTCGCCGACGGGCTCGCGCGCCTCGGTCTGGAGCTGGACGGGGCCGCGCGGTCCGCGATCGACGATCACCTCCGCCTGCTGCTCGCCTGGACCTCCGCCGTGAACCTCACGGCGATCCGGGATCCCGTCGCCGCGGCGACGCTCCACGTGCTCGACTCGCTGGCGGCGGTCCCGCTCGTCCGGCGCCTCGGCGCCGATCGTCTCCTGGATCTGGGGAGCGGCGGCGGCTATCCGGGTCTGCCGTTGGCCGTTGCGACGCCGACCCGCGCGCTGCTGGCCGAATCGGTCGGCAAGAAGGCCCGGTTCCTCCGGACCGCGGTCGAAGCCCTCGGCATCGCCGATCGCGTGGACGTCGCGACCGCGCGCGCGGAGGCCCTGGCTGCCGACCCGGCTCATCGAGAGCGCTGGCCACTCGCGACGGCACGGGCGCTCGCTCCGCTCGCCGAGCTGGTCGAGCTCGCCTTCCCGCTCCTTGCCATCGGGGGCAGCCTCATCGCCTGGAAGGGCAGCGACCTGGACCATGAGCTCGCCGCCGCTCGACGAGCCGCCACCGCACTCGGCTCCGCGACGCTCACGGTCGAGGCCGTCGCCGTCGCCGGCCTGACCGGCCACCGCCTGGTCACGATGAGGAAGCTCGGCCCGACCCCCGCGGCGTACCCTCGCGACCCCCCGGCGCGGGACCGCCGACCCTGGTGAGGGGGCCGCTGCTACCCTCAGCCCGTGCGCATCGCGGTCGTCTCGGATGTCCACTCGAACCTCCCGGCGCTCGACGCGGTCATGGCGTCCCTCGGGACCGTCGATGCGATCTGGCACCTCGGTGACATCGTCGGCTACGGCCCGGAGCCCGACGAGGTGGTCGAGCGGCTGACGGAGCTCGGCGCGCTGGGAGTGCGCGGCAACCACGATGTGGCCGCGCTCGGAGGGCCGGAGATCGAGTGGTTCAACCCCGATGCCCGACGCGCGATGGAGTGGACCCGCGAGCGCATCCGGCCGGCGACGCGGGCGTGGCTCGAGGCGCTCCCCGAGCGGATGGCCGAGGGTGAGTTCGGGCTGGTCCACGGGAGCTTCCGCGACCCGATCTGGGAGTACGTCACCCACACGCCCGTGGCGCGCGCGAGCCTCGTCGTTCTCGACGAGGCCGGGCTCCGCTACGGGCTCTTCGGGCACACCCACATCCCGGCGGTCTATCGCGACGACGACGGCCGGGTCGAGACGATCCGACCGTCGAACGGCTCGACGCTGCGACTCGACCGGCGCCGGGTGCTGCTCAATCCAGGCAGCGTGGGCCAGCCCCGGGATGGCATCCCGGACGCGAGCTACGTCGTCCTCGACACGGATCGCGACGAGGCGAGCTGGCGCCGCGTCCCATACGACATCCCCAGCGTCCAGGCGCGGATGCGCGCCGCGCACCTGCCCGAGCGGCTCGCTCTCCGGCTCGAGTACGGGCTGTGAACCGCCGACCTCGCTCTCCGCGCTCGACGCGGTGGTAGCCTTCCACCTTGTGCTTGGAACGGCACGGCACTCCGGCCCCCTCCGGCCGCCAGGCGCAGCCCCGGCCGCGGCGGAGGCCATGATCGGCGTGCCGGACCCGCTGGATACGCCCTCTCGCCCGGTCGACCTCGGACGACAACGGCACGCTGGAGACGCATGATCGGAGGCCGGCGACCGCTCCACGGTCGCAAGCTCGCGGACCGCCGGGTGCGGGTCGAGCGCCCCCACACACCCTACTTCCGGTATACCGGCCCCGGTCAGCTGGTGGCCAAGGCGGCCGCGAGCACCCCGATGACCCCGTTCGGCCGAGGGTGGGCCCGGGCGAAGGCCGCCCTCATCGGCCGACCGCTGGCGTCCGAGGAAGAGATCGGCGAGCGGTTGCCGAAGATCAAGGCACTGCCGATCTTCTCCTCGGACGCCATCTCGTCCTCCGCCTACGCGACCGACGAGATCATGCGCGTCCTCGTGCTCGCGGGGGTCGCCGCGCTCTCGATCTCGATCGAGGTCGCGATCGCCATCGCGGTGCTGCTGTCTGTCGTGTCGATCTCCTACCGGCAGGTCTGCCGCGCCTACCCCTCGGGCGGCGGCGCCTACGTCGTCGCGCGGGAGAACCTCACGCAGATGGCCGGGCTGGTGGCGGCCGCGGCGCTGTTCATCGACTACGTCATGACCGTCGCCGTGTCGACGGCCTCGGCGGTCTCGCAGGCGTACTCGGTGTGGCCCGCGCTCTATGACGTCAGGATCGAGCTGGCGCTGGTCTCGATCACCCTGATCACGCTCGCCAACCTGCGCGGCCTGCGCGAGTCCGGGAACATCTTCGCCGTCCCCACCTACCTGTTCGTCGGGCTTGCCCTGGCGATGATCGGGCTCGGGATCGTGCACTTCGTCACCGGCTCGCTGGTGCCGGTCGCCACGCCCGCCCGGGTGCTCGAGCCGCCATCGGCGCTCGAGGCGGTCACCGTCCTGCTGCTGCTGCGGGCCTTCGCCGGCGGGTCGGTGGCCCTGACCGGTGTCGAGGCGATCGCGAACGGCGTGCCGGCGTTCAAGCCGCCCGAGGCGAAGAACGCGGCCAACACCCTGTCGATCATGGCCGTCCTGCTCGGGGTGCTGTTCGTCGGCATCACGTTCGTCGGCGTGCAGTACCGGATCATGCCCACGAACGAGGGCGGCCCGACGGCGATCGCCCAGGTCGCCACGGCCATCTTCGGGGCCGACTCCCCGCTGTTCGTCCTCTTCCAGGTCAGCACCGCGCTCATCCTGTTCCTGGCGGTGAACACCAGCTTCAACGCGTTCCCGCGCCTCGCGGCGATCCTCGCCGAGGACGGCTTCATGCCCCGCCAGTTCAGCTTCCGCGGCGACCGACTGGCGTTCTCCTGGGGGATCGTCGTCCTCGCCGCGGTCGCGGGTGCGCTCCTGGTCATCTTCCAGGGCGACGTCCACCTGCTGATCCCGCTCTACTCGGTGGGCGTCTTCGTCTGCTTCACGCTGTCGCAGGTCGGGATGGTCAGGCATTGGCGGACCGTCCGCGAGTCGGGCTGGTGGTGGCGCGCGATCGTCAATGCCTTCGGCGCGGTCCTGACGTTCGTCGTGCTGGTCGTCGTCGCGTCCGTCAAGTTCGAGAGCGGCGCGTGGCTCGTCGTCGTGCTCATCCCCACCCAGGTCGGGGTGTTCCTCTTCATCAACCGCCAGTACCGCGCCTCCGCGGCCCAGCTGGCCGTGCGCAAGGACTTCATCGTCCCACCGCCGCACCGCGAGGAGCGCGTCGTCATCCCTGTCCCGGGGCTGAACCGTGCCGTCGTCCAGGCCATCAACGTCGGACGCTCGATCAGCGACGACGTCCGGGCCGTGTTCATCTCCGACGACCCGGATGAGACCGCGGCGGTCCGCTCCCAGTGGGAGCGCCAGGTCCCCGGCGTGCCACTGGTCATCGTCGAATCGCCCTACCGTGCGCTTGCCGGGCCGTTCGTGGCCTATCTCGACGTGCTCGACCGCGCGTGGCCTCCGGGCAAGGAGGAGCCGATCACGTTCGTGGTCGTCCCCGAGTACGTCGCCCGGAGCTGGTGGGAGCGGATCCTCTACAACCAGTCGGCGAAACGGATGCGCTCCGTCCTTCTCGGGCGCCCGTACACCGTCATCGTCAACGTCCCCTATCGCCGGGAGGACCGCGCGGCCTTCGACGACTCGATGAGCGCAGCGGCCGCCGCTGCGGCGGCGCCGGAGGAGCGGTCCTAGCGGCTCCGAGGGCCCTGACACCGCCCCGACCGGCGGTGGTATCGTGACCGCCGCGCCACCGCGGCCCGGCCCGTCGACGCCAGCCGCGAGCCACAGCCAAGCGAAGGGGAGCCCGACCCAGCCGTGCCCGAACCACGCCCGCCCGCCTTTCGGCGCGCCGTCCTCGCCCTCAGCGGGGGGCCGGCCGACGTGCGGATCGTGCGCCTCGCGGCGGACCTCGCGCGGCCGGCCAAGGCCGAGCTCGTCGCCGTGCACGTCGTCGAGATCGACTGGACGCTGCCGCTCGACGCGGACGTGGCGAGCGGGTCGGAGGAGGCGCAACAGGTCCTCGACATCGCCGAGGGGACCGCGGAGGCGGCCGGCGTCAAGATCGAGCCGGTGCTCCTCCAGGCCCGAGACGTGGGGGCGGCGCTGGTCGACGAGGCCGTCGAGCGGGCGGCCGATCTGCTCGTCCTCGGCATCGCGTACCGTCGCCGGTTCGGAGGCGACTTCGCGATCGGCCGGACGATCCCGTACGTGCTGAAGAACGCCCCGTGCGCCGTGTGGGTCGTACGGGAGCCGATGCCCGAGGAGGCACCATGAAAGCCGTCATCGTGGGATGCGGCCGGGTGGGGGCGATCATCGCCGAGACCCTCGATGCAGCGGGTCACGACGTGGTGGTCATCGACCTGCAGACCCGCGCGTTCGACCGACTGCCGCCGTCCTTCCGCGGCAACGCGATCCGCGGCGACGGGACCGACGAGGACGTCCTTCGTCGGGCGGGCGCGGCCGACGTGGACCTGTTCATCGCGATGACCGAGGGCGACAATCGCAACGTCATGGCCACCCAGCTGGCCGCCGAGGTGCTGGGCGCCAGGCGGGTCGTTGCGAAGATCAACGACCCGGTCAGGGCCGAGGCGTACGCGGCGCTCGGGATCGCGACCCTCTGTCGGACGAACCTCATGGCGGACGCCATCTACGAGTACCTGGACATGCCCCGGCTGCACGTCTCAGCGGTCCAGACACCCACGGGCCAGCACCCCGGCGGCGAGCACCATGCCACGGGGGACCCGTCCAGGGCCGGGGCGGTCGTCGCGGACACCGCCACGGCAGCTGGCGCCCCGAGGCGGTCCGGCTCGACCGGCGGGGAGGGCTGAGCGATGTTCGTGCTGGTGGTCGGGGGCGGCAAGGTCGGGTACTACCTGACCAAGGAGCTGATCGAGGCCGGCCACGAGGTCGTCCTCATGGAGAAGGACCGCACACGGGCCGACCAGATCGCCGATGAGATCGGCTCGGTCGTCATCCCGCACGACGGCTGCGAGGGCGCCTACCTCGCCGAGGCGGGCGCCACCAGGGCCGACATCGTCGCGGCCGTCACCGGTGACGACGAGGACAACCTGGTCATCTGCCAGATGTCCAAGCATCACTTCGACGTCCCGAGGACGATCGCCCGGGTGAACAACCCGAAGAACGAGGAGCTGTTCCGCCACCTCGGCGTGGACGAGATCATCAGCCCCACCCGGATGATCCTCGGCTCGATCGAGCAGGACATCCCCGTCCACGAGCTGCTCCACCTGGCGGCGCTCGGCGGTGGCGAGCTCGAGATCATCGAGGCGCACCTGCAGCCGGGATCGCCGGCGATCGGGCGCGCGCCGCGCGACCTCGACATCCCGGACGGCTGCTCGCTGTTCGCCGTCGTGCGCGACGGCGTGCCCACGACGCTGCGGCCGGACACGATGCTGCGTGAGGGCGACAAGGTCATCGCCATCGGCAAGAACGAGTGCGAGTCCCTCCTCCACCGCCAGCTGATCGGCGAGGTGGACGAGACCGCCGAGGTCGCCGGGACCGCCGAGGATCGCTAGGTCCCACCCGCCTCGCCGGCGGCGAAGGGCGGCCCGAGGACTGGCGTGGCTGGACTCGAATGCCCAGAACTCTTGACAATGGCATTGTCAAGGTTCTAGCCTACGCATGTGTCCGGCGGGCGGCCGACCGGACGGCATCAGCAACACCAAGGAGGTGGCACGATCATGACGCTCGTGCGCCGTCCCTCGCCATTGGGCGAGCTCGTCTCTCTGCGCCAGGCGATGGACCGACTCTTCGAGGACAGCTTCGTGCGGCCAAGGATCTGGGGAGCCGGCTGGCTCGAGAACGCTTCGCTCCCGCTCGACATCGTCTCCTCCTCCGACGCCCTCGTGGTCGAGGCCGCGTTGCCGGGGGTGAAGCCCGAGGACGTGGACATCACCGTCGAGAGCGGCACGCTGACCATCAGCGGCGAGTTCAAGTCCGAGCGGAAGGAGGGCGAGGGCGATTACCTCGTCCAGGAGATGCGCCGCGGCTCCTTCAGCCGGACGGTCTCGCTTCCCCAGGGCCTCGAGCCCGACAAGGCCAGCGCCACGTTCGAGCATGGCGTCCTCACCCTCCGGATCCCAAAGGCCGAGGAGGTCAAGCCCCGGCAGATCAAGATCAGCCCGACGAGCGGCAACGGTCGCGGCGGCGGGTCCGAGCAGGACAAAGGCTGACGGGATGGCGTTCCGCCGACTGGACCGGGATCCCACCCGGCCGGTCTACGTCATCAGCGTGGCCGCGGGCATCGTCCGGGTCCACCCCCGGACGCTCCGGATCTACGAGGACGAAGGGCTGCTCTGCCCGGCGCGAACGCCGACCAACATCCGGCTGTACAGCGAGAACGACATCCGACGGATCCTCTGGATCCGCCACCTCACCCAGGGACTCGGGGTGAACCTGGCCGGGATCCGTCTCCTGTTCGAGCTGGAGGAGCGGCTGGGGAAGCGCATCCTCGAGGCCCTCTTCGACGAAGGGACCGAGGGAGACGACGAGACCGATGTGGCCGCTGAGGCCGCCGAGGGTCGCGTCGCCGCCCGCGGCGCTCCCTACCGACCCTGAACCCAGCACCGCCGCCGGGACGATCCCGGCGGCGGACAGCCGGCCGGGCGTCCGGCCGCCACCCACAGGAGACACTCATGGCCAAGCGAACGTCCGGAGCGGGCGGGACCCAGCGGACGGAAGACCCGGCGATCCGCGAGCTGCCGCTCGTGGCCCTCCGGGAGACGGTCATCGTCCCGGAGATGATCGTGCCCCTCCAGGTCGGTCGCGAGAAGAGCGTGAACGCGCTCAACGCGGCGGTCGCCGAGGGCGGACCCATCGCGCTCGTCACCCAGCGACACGCGGAGCAGG
>JAPVSP010000427.1:0-33100 GCA_047519685.1 Chloroflexota bacterium | reverse complement strand
TGGGATCAGCTCGGCGGCGTCACGAGCGCTGGCGAGGGGATCATCGTCGGCGACATCGACTCCGGCATCTGGCCGGAGTCGCTCAGCTTCACCGATCGGGTGGACGCGAACGGGAACCCGAGCTCCGCGCCGACCGCGAAGCTCGCCTTCCAGCAGATCCCCGGCTGGCACGGGAAGTGCACCCCCGGCGAGGCGTTCGTCGCCTCGATGTGCAACCAGAAGCTCATCGGCGCCCGGTGGTTCGACGCTGCGTGGGGCGGCGACGCCGGCCTCAACGCCGAGCGGCCATGGGAGTTCGCCTCGGTCCGCGACTACAACGGCCACGGGACGCACACGTCGTCGACGGCCGCCGGCAACCACGGCGTCCCGACCACCGGGCCCGCGGCTGTATTCGGCCCGATCAACGGGATGGCGCCTCGCGCGCGGATCGCGATGTACAAGGCGCTCTACTCGACGCAGGACGCGTCGACCGCAAGCGGCTTCACGAGCGACCTCGTCGCCGCCATCGACCAGGCCGTCTCCGACGGCGTCGACGTCATCAACTACTCGATCAGCGGCACGCTGACGAACCTGCGCGACCCCGTGGAGATCTCGTTCCTCTACGCGGCCAACGCCGGCATCTTCGTATCGGAGTCGGCCGGCAACAGCGGACCGGCGACGGGAACCGTCGCCCATCCAGTCCCGTGGGTGACCACCGTCGCGGCCGGGACCCACAACCGCAGCGGCTCCGGGTCGGTGACCCTCGGCAACGACGCCACGTACACCGGTGCGTCGGTCGCGACGAAGGTCGGGCCCGCGCCGTTCATCGAGGCCTCGGCGGCGGCCGTGGCGGGGGCCGACCCGACCAAGGTCGCCCTGTGCTACGCGGCGATCGACAACGGCGGCGTGGCCGTCCTCGACCCGGCCAAGGTCGCCGGCAAGATCGTCCTCTGCGATCGCGGTACCACGGCACGGGTGAACAAGAGCCTGGCGGTCCAGGAGGCCGGCGGGGTCGGGATGGTCCTCGTCAACGTGGTCGCGGGCTCGCTCAACGCAGACTTCCACTTCGTCCCGACCGTGCACCTGGCCGACACCGACTATGTGGCGATCCACGCCTACGCGGCGACGGCGGGCGCGACCGCGACGATCAACCAGGCGACGATCGTCTACGACGCGCCGGCCCCGTTCACGGCCAGCTTCTCGTCGCGTGGCCCGAACCAGGCCACGGCCGACCTGCTGAAGCCGGACCTCATCGCGCCCGGCCAGGACATCCTCGCGGCGGTGGCGCCTCCTGGCAACGCCGGCCGGGACTTCAACCTCTACAGCGGCACGTCGATGTCGGCACCGCACGTCGCGGGCCTCGCGGCGCTGCTCAAGGACCTCCACCCGACCTGGTCGCCGATGGCCATCAAGTCGGCGCTCATGACCAGCGCCTACGATGTCCTCGACGGGCCGAACACGAACCCGACGGTCATCTTCCGGCAGGGAGCCGGCCACGTGCGGCCGAACAGCGCGGCCGATCCGGGCCTCGTCTTCGACTCAGGCTGGAACGAATGGCTGGGCTTCCTGTGCGGGACCCAGCTCCCGACCTCGTTCTGCGCGGGTGCCGGGATCCCCGTCCTGAGCCCGTCCGACTACAACAGCCCCTCGCTCGCCATCGGCGCGCTCGCGGGCTCGCGGACCGTCACCCGCACGGTCAGGAACGTCGGCAACGCGACAGTGACATACAGCGCCTCCTTCACCGGCCTCGCCGGGTTCGGCGTGGCCTTCAGCCCCTCCTCGTTCACTCTCGCGCCCGGAGCCAAGCAGACGATCCAGATCACGATCACCGAGTCGACCGCGCCGCTCAACGCCTACACCGGCGGCCAGATCACGTGGAGCGACGGGACCCACAGCGTGCGGATCCCCGCGGTCGTCCGGCCGGTCGCCCTCGCGGCGCCGGCGCAGGTCTCCGGGACGGGCGGGCCGATCGCCTACCCGGTGACCTTCGGGTACAGCGGCCCATTCACCGCGACGGCCCGCGGCCTCCTCCCGGCCACGACCTTCACCGGATCCGTCACGACGGATCCGTCCGGCACGTTCGCCCCCGTCGAGAGCCCGTTCGCCGAGAAGTTCGACGTCGCCGTCCCGGCCGGGACGACCTACGCCCGGTTCTCCCTGTTCGACAGCGCCGTCTCGGCGCCGAGCGACCTCGACCTCTACGTCTACCGGGGCGCGACGCGGGTCGGCTCGAGCACCGGCGGAACGGCGGCGGAGGAGGTCGATCTCCTCAACCCGGTCGCCGCCACCTACACCGTGTGGGTCCACGGCTTCGCCACCGCGAACCCGACGACGTTCACGCTCTTCACCTGGGCGCTCGGGTCGGCCGACGCCGGGAACATGACGGTCACCGCGCCGACGACCGCCGTCCTGGGCGCGACCGGCGACATCACCCTGTCGTTCAGCGGCCTGGCCGCCGGCACCAGGTACCTCGGCTCCGTCGCCTACGGCGGCGTGGCCGGGATGCCCAACCCGACGATCGTCCGCGTCGATCCATAGCGCTCGGCTCACCCGAGCCTCGAAGGCCCGCCCGGCCCCGCCGGGCGGGCCTTCCCATGCCTTCTGGGGCCGTGACGCGGCCCGACAGGGTATCGTGTCAGCCTCAACAGCGTCCCCCGAGCGGGGAGGAGCAGTCGCAGAGGTCCCCGACGATGACGCAGCTCGCAGAGCCCCGGGCCACGACCACGCCACACGCGGCGACGCGCGTCCAGCACTGGATCGGCGGCCGTCGCGTCGCCGGCACCTCGGGCCGCTCCGGCCCTGTCTACGACCCGGCAACGGGCGCCCTCGCCCGTCAGGTCGACTTCGCGGCGGTCGCGGAGGTGGACGCGGCCGTGGCGGCGGCGAAGGCGGTCTTCCCGGCCTGGCGCGCGCTCTCGCTCTCCCGGCGGACCGAGATCCTGTTCCGCATCCGGAATCTCGTCGACGCGCATCGCCGGGAGATCGCGGCCCTGCTCACGGCGGAGCACGGCAAGGTCCCGTCCGACGCGCTCGGCGAGGTCGCCCGCGGCCTGGAGAACCTGGAGTTCGCGACGGGCATCCCGCACCTGCTCAAGGGCGGCTTCTCCGAGCAGGTGTCGACCGGTATCGACGTCTACCAGATCCGCCAGCCGCTCGGTGTCGTCGCCGGCATCACCCCGTTCAACTTCCCGGCGATGGTCCCGATGTGGATGTTCGGCAACGCCATCGCCTGCGGGAACACGTTCGTCCTCAAGCCGTCCGAGAAGGACCCGTCCGCCTCGCTCTACCTCGCCGAGCTGCTCCAGGAGGCGGGCGTGCCCGATGGCGTGTTCAACGTCGTCCAGGGCGACAAGGTCGCCGTGGACCGGCTGCTCGAGCACCCTGACCTCGCCGCGGTCAGCTTCGTCGGCTCGACGCCGATCGCCCGCTACATCTACGAGACCGGCACGAAGCACGGGAAGCGCGTCCAGGCCCTCGGCGGTGCGAAGAACCACATGCTCGTCCTGCCCGACGCCGACATCGGGATGGCGGCCGACGCGGCCGTCTCGGCGGCCTACGGCTCGGCCGGCGAGCGCTGCATGGCGATCAGCGTCGTCGTGGCGGTCGGCGCCGTCGCCGACCCGCTCGTCGAGGCCATCAAGACCCGTCTCCCGAGGGTCAAGGTCGGCCCGGGAACCGACCCCGAGGCCGAGATGGGCCCGCTCGTCACCCGCGAGCACCGGGACAAGGTCGCCTCGTATCTCGAGAGCGGGAAGGCCCAGGGCGCCGACCTCGTCGTCGACGGGCGGCAGCACGTCCTCTACCAGAAGGGCGAGGGCTTCTTCCTCGGCGTCTCGCTCCTCGACCGGGTGAGCCCCGAGATGGAGTGCTACCGGAACGAGATCTTCGGGCCGGTGCTCGAGATCGTCCGCGTGCCGACCTACGCCGACGCGGTCGAGCTCATCAACTCGAACCCCTACGGCAACGGGACGGCGATCTACACGCGCGACGGCGGCGCGGCTCGCCAGTTCCAGTTCGACGTCAACGTCGGGATGGTCGGCGTCAACGTGCCGATCCCGGTCCCCGTCGCCTACTACAGCTTCGGCGGCTGGAAGGCCTCGCTGTTCGGCGACCTGCACATGTATGGCCCCGAGGGCATCCAGTTCTACACGCGGGCGAAGGTCGTCACGGCTCGCTGGCCGGATCCGGGCACCTCGAAGGTGGACCTGGGCTTCCCGCGGACGCGGTAGCCGGGCCGGGGGCGCGGTCGCCCGGCGCCGGGACCGCCCTCAGAGACTCCGCTCCAGGATCGCGGCCAGCTCGTCGTCGCGGAGTGCGATCGGGTTCGTCCGCATGCTGCTTCCGCGGCTCGCCCCGACGAGCCGCTCGACGTCCCGGCTCCCGACGCCGTGGGCCGCGAGGCCAGGGATGCGCAGCGCTCCGGTCCAGGCTCCGAGCCGCTCCACCAGCGTGCGCCGGGCCTCCGGACCGGGCGTCCCCTCCGGGAGCCGGCCGAGCAGCCGGCCGAGCCGCGCATACCGTTCGAGCGCCGGGCTCGCCGGCTCGCGCGCCTCGAGGGCGGCGAGGTTCGCCTCGACCGCCGCGACGAGGGTCGCGCCGCACGCGGCACCGTGGGGGATGGGGAAGTAGGCCCCCAGGGCCGCGGCGAACCCGTGGACCGCGCCCAGCCCGGCCTGAGCGAGGCAGATCCCCGAGAGCAGCGCGGCGTACGCCATCCGGACGCGCCCGTCGGGCGCGTCGGCGCCCTCGACGGCCGCCCGATGCCATTCGAGCAGGCCGTCCCGGGCGGCCTCGAGCCCGCTCAGCGCGAGCGCGTCGGTGAACGGGCCGGCCCCCAGCGAGACGTACGACTCGAGCAGCTGGGTCAGGGCATCCAGCCCGTCGGCGGCGATGAGCGCTGGCGGGCAGCCGACCAGCAGGTCCGGGTCGATCATGGCCTCACGCGCCACGAGCCGCTCGTCGCGGAACGAGCGCTTGAAGCCGCCTTCGCGGCGGACGCTCAGGACGGCGTTCTTCGTCGCCTCGCTGCCGGTGCCGGCGGTGGTCGGGACGGCGATGAACGGCGTCGCCGGGCCCGGGTAGGGGAGCCCCGGACCAACGCCCTCCAGGTGGTCCCGGGCCGACGTCCCGGTCGCGAGCAGGCCGGCGACGGCCTTCGCCGTGTCGAGCGCGCTGCCGCCGCCGATCCCCAGGACGACGTCGATCCGCCCGCCTCGGAAGCGAGCGACGGCCTCGTCCACGGAATCGGGCGACGGCTCGCCCTCGACCCGCAGCTCCTCGTGGGCGATGCCCATCCCGTCGAGCGCCGCGACGAGCCCCTCCCAGCGGCCGCTCGCCCGGAACGACCGTCCGCCGGTCACGAGCAGGACGTGCTGGCCGTGGCGCGCGACCGCCTCGGGGACGACCGAGAACCGGCCGGGCCCGAACTCGATCCGCGGCAGCCGGGCGACCGTGAACGCCGGGAGGGCCGCGACCCCGGCGCTCGGGGCCGGATTCACCGCCCGGCCGGCGGGTGCGGATCCGGGATGTCGGGGAAGAGCCCGTCGTAGCGCTCGCCGTGTCGAGGCTCCACCAGCCAGTCCGCCACCGCGTCGCGCCAGGCGAGGTAGTGCAGCGTCTCCTTGTGGGCGCGGGCGGCCGCCTCGTCGACGTACGCTTCGTAGAGGATGAAGCGCGTCGGATCCTCGACCGAGCGGAGGACGTCGAAGCGGACGCTGCCGAGCTCGCGGATCGACGCCTCGTGATTGGCCCGCGTGGCGTCGACGAACGGCTCCAGGTGCTCCGGCCGGACGTGGATATGGACGAGGGTCACGTACATGCTCGCGCTACCTCCGGCGGCTCGGGACGACTCGTCCGATCGTAGCCCGGGGCGCGAGCCCGGCGACGATCCGTACGTTGGCCACGCTCCCGAAGGGCCCGGCCCACACTCGAGGCGCCGTGGCCCGGGCTGGGACCGTCCCCGCCGGAGCTCGGCGCCGCCCGGTCAGGCCGTCCGGACGTAGTCGGCCGGGGACCGCTTCACGAACCTGCCGTGGCCGGCCGGCCCGAGCCACTGGCCGTCGCGCACGATGACCGTCCCTCGCGACATCACGACGTCCGAGCCCCCCTGGACCACCCGGCCTTCGTAGCACGAGTAGTCGACGTCCATATGATGCGTTCGGGCGCTGATGGTGTGCTTCCGGTCCGGGTCGTAGATCACGATATCCGCGTCCGCGCCGACCGCGATCGCGCCCTTCCTGGGGTACATCCCGAACATCCTGGCCGGTGCCGTCGAGACGACCTCGACCCAGCGTTCCTTGGTGATCCGCCCCCCGACCACGCCGCCATCGTGCATCAGGTCGACCCGGTCCTCGACCGCCGGCAGCCCGTTCGGGATCTTCCGGAAGTCGCCCCGGCCGAGCTCCTTCTGGCCGTGGAAGTCGAACGGGCAGTGGTCGGTGGAGACGAGCTGCAGGTCGTCCTTGATGAGGCCGGTCCACAGGTCGACCTGGTGGTCGGCCGGCCGCAGCGGCGGCGAGCAGACGAACTTGGAGCCCTCGAAGCCGTTGCCCAGGTCGTCGAGCGACAGGAACAGGTACTGCGGGCAGGTCTCGGCGAAGGCCTTCGTCCCGCGGTCGCGCGCCGCCCGGACCTCGTTCAGCGCGTCGCGCGCCGAGAGGTGGACGATGTAGACGGGCGCCCCGGCCGCCTCGGCCAGGCGGATGACCCGGTTGGTCGCCTCGCCCTCGAAGACCGGGAAACGGACGACGCCGTGCCAGTAGGGGTCGGTCTTGCCCTCGGCCACGTACTCGGCCGCCACGACGTCGATGGCCGGGCCGTTCTCGGCGTGCATCATGATCAGCCCGCCGTTCCGGGCCGACTGCTGCATCGCCCGGAAGATCGAGGCGTCGTCGCTGAAGAACACGCCCGGGTACGCGGTGAACAGCTTGAAGTCGGGGATGCCCTCGGCGACGAAGCGGTCCATCTCCTTGAGCGAATCGTCCGTCACGTCGCTCATGATCATGTGGAAGCCGTAGTCGATGAGCGCGTGGCCCTCGGCCTTGGCCATCCAGATGTCGAGGCCCTCGCGCAGCGTCTTGCCCTTGGACTGGACGGCGAAGTCGATGACCGACGTCGTCCCGCCGAAGGCCGCCGCCCGGGTGCCGGTCTCGAAGGTGTCCTTCGCGAACGTGCCCCCGAACGGAAGCTCGAAGTGGGTGTGGGCGTCGATCGCCCCGGGGATGACGTACCTGCCGGCCGCGTCGATCGTCTGGTCGGCGGTCATGCCCTGCGCGGCCAGGTCGGCGCCGATCGCCGCGATCGTCTCGCCGTCGACGAGGACGTCGGCACGGTAGGAGCCGTCGGCGGTGACGATCGTGCCGTTCGTGATGAGCGTGCGCATGCGACTCCTCCATGCCTGCGGCGCTCGCGCTCCGCGACTCTGGCGCTGAGGATACGCCGCGCGGCGGCCAGCGGAGGACCCCGCGGATCGCCTCGTGGGTGCAGGCCACCCAGGGCGGAGCGCGGCCGAGCGCCTGCCGACGCCCCCGCCGCCGCGGTCGTCGTCGGTGGGGGTGTGGGCACGGTCGGCGCCAGCCCCCGGGCGACCGGGCTCAGCGGGTCGCCCGTTGCTCGAGGCTGGAGAGGCCCGCGGCGGCGAGGTCGGCGGCCACGGCGGCGCCCCGCTGCACATCAGGGCTTCGAGTGGCCGTCCCGACGAGGAGGACCGTCGCGGCCAGCACGCTCAGGGCCAGCGAGCGGCGGACGCGCCGCCGGTTCCGGACGGAGCGGCCCTCGACGTCCCACCAGGGATCGCGGCGGGCGCGCGCTGGCAGGTGCAGGCGCTCGGACATGGACATCCGGACCCTCCGATCACTGGCTCGATCCCCCTCAGTCTGCGCCCCCAGGGGGTCCCGGAGTCCAGCCGGCCGGTCGGGCTACGAGCCGCACCGGACCGCACCTCACCGATCGCCGGTCTGCGACTCCGGTGCACCCGGGCACCGGGGCCCGGGCAACTGGAGGGGCTCTACCCGGTCGGGGCTCCGGCTGCGGCGCGGAAGGACGGGATGATCTCGCGGCCGTAGACCTCGAGCTGCTCCTCCTCCTCGCCGTTCATCAGGTAGATGTTGAACTGGTCGACGCCGGCGTCGGCGAGCGCGTGCAGCTTGGCGATGTGGTCCGCGGGCGATCCAAGGACGCAGAAGCGGTCCGTCACCTCGTCGCCGACGAACGCCGCGTTGGCCGAGCCGACCTCGGCGTGATGGAGGTAGTCGTAGCCCGTCCGGCTGCGGATGTAGCCGGTCAGCGACTCCGGCAGCTGCTCGCGGGGGTACTTGTTCACCAGGTCCACGACGTGGTTCGACACCAGGGCCGGGAACCAGCGCGTGCGATCCCGGCAATGCTCGAGCGAGCCGATGTGGGCCGGTGCGGCCGCCTGGACCCTGATGGCAGCCGGATCGCGCCCGGCTCCGGCGGCCGCCTCGCGCATCTGGCTCACGAACCAGCGGATGAGATCCGGGTCGGCCAGCTGGAGGATGAGCCCGTCGGCCACGCGCCCGGTCATCGCCAGCGCCATCGGCCCGTAGCCGGCGACCCAGACCGGCAGCCGCCAGCGCCCTGTCCAGGTCAGGGAGAGCTCCGTGCCCTCGTACAGCGTCGGCCGGCCCTCGACGAGATCCTTGATGACGCGGATGGCCTCCTCGAGGGTCGCCATCGTCGTCGGTGGCTTGCCGAGGACGCGCCGGGCGGAGTCGCCCCGGCCGATCCCGAGATCCATCCGGCCGCCGCTCAGCTCGTCGAGCGCCGCGAGCGCCGAGGCCGTGACCGTCGGCTCCCGTGTCGCGGGGTTGGTGACACACGTCCCCAGCCGCAGCCGTTCGGTCTCGCGGGCCATCAGCGTCAGGAGGGGGTACGGGTCGCGCCACAGGACATGGGAATCGAACAGCCAGCCGTAGGCGAAGCCGGCCGCCTCGGCCTGGCGGGTCAGGGCCAGCGTCCGCTCGATCGAGTGGTCCGGCTTGAGCGTGAATCCGAACTGCATCCGCGAGCTCCGGTGGATCGGGTCGGGCAACGGATGGGCCGGCCGCCCTCCTCCGGCGGCCGGCCCGCGCGGGGGAGGCTACGGGGCGACGAGGTCGTCGTAGGCGTCTGGCCGCCGGTCGCGGAAGAACTGCCAGGTCTGGCGGACCTCGGAGATGAGATCGAGGTCCATGTCGCGAACCAGCAGCTCCTCGTCGTAGGGGCTCCCGACGGCGCCGATGAACTGCCCGCGAGGATCGCAGAAGTAGCTCTGTCCGTAGAAGTCGTCCTCGCCGAGCGGCTCGATGCCGACCCGGTTGATCGTCCCGACGAAGTAGCCGTTGGCCACCGCGTGGCTGACCTGCTCGATCCGCCAGATGTACTCCGAGAGGCCGCGGCTCGTCGCGCTCGGGATGAAGACCATCTCGGCGCCGTTGAGGCCGAGGGCCCGCGCGCCCTCGGGGAAGTGGCGGTCGTAGCAGATGTAGACGCCGACGCGGCCGACCGCGGTCTGGAAGACCGGGTACCCGAGGTTCCCCGGACGGAAGTAGAACTTCTCCCAGAACCCCTTGACGTGCGGGATGTGCGTCTTGCGGTACTTGCCGAGGTACGACCCGTCGGCGTCGATGACCGCCGCGGTGTTGTAGTAGATCCCGGACGCGCGCTCGTCCTCCTCGTAGATCGGCACGACGAGGACCATCCCGGTCTGCTTCGCGAGATCCTGCATCCGCCTGGTCGTGGGGCCGTCGGGGATGTGCTCCGTGTACGAGTAGTAGGACGCGTCCTGGACCTGGCAGAAGTAGGGACCGTAGAAGAGCTCCTGGAAGAGCATCACCTGGGCGCCCTGCTTGGCCGCCTCGTGAGCGTATCCCTCGTGCTTCTGGATCATCGACTCCTTGTCGCCGGTCCAGGTGGCCTGCAGGAGGGCGCCTCGGACGATACGGGGCATTCGTGTCACCTCCAGGAAGGAGCCTTCGGGCGGCTGGCAGCCGAGGCCATGGGCCCCGCGAGCGGGGCCGCGCCCGACCGGTCCGCCACGCGGGTCGCATGATCGAGGGAGTCTACACCGCGGGAGGCGACTCGGACCCCGGCTCGCATCGCGCGAGAGGCGTCGCGCTGGCGGACGACCCGAGCGGCACTGAGCGCGTCAGGCGGGTCGCGATGTGCTGTAATGCGGACCTATCGCGGCGGCCCCGCCGCCCCGCGAGCTCCGGCTCCGGCCCCTGAGCGCCAGCCTCCGACCGGCCCCGGGCTCACCGTTCGGATGCCGCCCAGCCCGGCCGAGAGAGGTGGAGTCGATGGGTATCAGCACCGCCAGCGAGGCGATGACCAGCGAGGAGATCGTCGCGCTCAGCCGCGCCCACACGCTCTTCTCGTGGTCGGTCCAGGGCGCGCTCGACCCGATCGCGATCGATCGCGCCGAGGGCGTCTACCTGTACACGCCCGAAGGCAAGCGGATCCTCGATTTCAACGCGCAGCTGATGTCGGTGAACATCGGCCACGGTGACCGACGGGTCATCGACGCGATCACCGAGCAGGCGCTCAAGCTCGAGTTCGTCCAGCCGGCCTTCACGACCGAGGTTCGGGCACGGCTCGGCGCGAAGCTGGCCGAGATCATGCCGGGCGACCTCGACAAGGTCTTCTTCACGCTCGGCGGGGCCGAGGCGGTCGAGAACGCGATCAAGCTGGCGCGCCACTACACCGGCCGCTACAAGGTCCTCGCCCGCTACCGCTCGTACCACGGGGCGACGATGGGCGCGATGACGCTGACCGGCGACCCCCGCCGCTGGGCCAACGAGCCCGGGCTCGTCGGCGTCGTGCGCTACCCGGACACCCACCGCTGGGGCGAGAAGGAGCCCCGCCCGGTCGCGGAGTCGCTGCAGGGACTCGAGGACGTCATCCGCTACGAGGGCGCTCACACGATCGCCGCGGTCTTCCTGGAGACGATCGTCGGCACGAACGGGATCCTCATCCCGCCCGACGGCTACCTGCAGGGCGTTCGAGAGATCTGCGACCGGAACGGCATCCTGATGGTCTGCGACGAGGTCATGGCCGGCTTCGGCCGGACCGGCCGCTGGTTCGCCGTGGACAACTGGGGGGTCGTCCCGGACCTCATGACCATGGCGAAGGGCCTGACCAGCTCGTACCTGCCGCTGGGCGCCGTGGCGATGCGCCACCACATCGCCGAGAAGTTCGAGTCGATGATGTTCTATGGCGGCCTGACCTACAGCAGCCACCCCGTCAGCCTGGCCGCCGCGCTCGCGACGATCCGCGTCTACGAGGAGGACGGCCTCATCGAGCATGCCGCGCGGCTCGGGCCGGTCATGCGAGAGCACCACGAGCGGCTCTACCGGAGGCATCCCTCGGTCGGTGCGCACCGGAGCCTGGGCCTGTTCGGCATCCTGGACCTCGTCCGAAGCCGCGACCCGTTCACCCCGCTGACCCCGTTCAACGGCACGAGCGACGAGATGAAGGCCATCGGCCGGTTCCTCCGCGAGAACGGCCTGTACACGATGATCGCCAACAACTCGATCCACACCAACCCGCCGCTGTGCATCACCGAGGAGCAGCTGGCCGAGGGCTTCGAGGTCATCGATCGCGGGCTCGATCTCGTCGACCGGGCCATCGGGGCCTAGCGCGCGTGGTCTCGGCCAGCCGCCCGCTCCGGCGAGCCCGGCCGACCATCGAGGGGCTTCCGGGCGGCGGCACGACCCCCGTCCGGCGCCGCCTCGGGATCGTCGTCATCGTGGCCGCCCTGCTCGTCGTCTGGGAAGGCCTCAAGTGGCTGGCCGGCGATCCCTGGCGGATCCATGGCACGGTGCTTGGGCTCCGGATCGACTACGAGCACGTACCGCCGTTCACGCTGCGGATCGCCAACGACCTGTCGCTCCCGCACGTCTGGGATATCGCCAACGCCTATCTCCAGCACACGGCGCAGGGGACGTCGCTCGCCGCCGATCTCGTCGGCGCGGCGCTCTTCACCTTCCAGGAGGCCTTCGTCGGGTTCCTCATCGGGGCCATGCTGGGGCTCGTCCTCAGCGTGATCTTCGTCCACTCGCGGTTGCTCGAGCGCTCGTTCGTGCCCTGGGTCGTCGCCTCGCAGACGGTGCCGATCATCGCGCTCGCCCCGCTCATCGTCGTCTTCCTCGGAGCGGGCTGGACATCGGTCGCCGTCGTCACGACCTACCTGACGTTCTTCCCGGTGACGATCGCGATGCTGCGCGGCCTCCGAGCCGCCGACCCGCGCGCGTTCGAGCTCATGCGCTCGTACGCCGCGACCCCGCGCGAGATCCTCTGGAAGCTGCGGCTGCCCACGGCCGTGCCGTACCTCTTCCCGGCGCTCCGGATCTCGGCCTCGGCGAGCGTCATCGGCGCGATCATCGGGGAGCTGCCCTCCGGGATCCCGTACGGGCTCGGTGGCTCCATCCTCAACTACAACCAGTACTACACCTCGGCGCCGTACGACCTCTGGGCGACGATCTTCGTGGCCGCCGCGCTCGGCCTGGTGTTCGTCGGTCTGGTCGCCCTCGCCGAGCGACTGTTCATGCGTGGCCGGTACCGGCCCGTTGGCTGATCCACCCCCGAGGACGGAGATCATGACCGAGACGCGACCTGGGTCCGACCCGCAGCGGAACGCCCTCGGGGAGCGGCCGGCCGGCCTCGCCGCCAACCGACCGGTCGTCGAGATCGGCGGTGTGACCAAGACGTTCGGGGCCGCCGCCGGGTCCGTCACGGCGATCGACGGCATCGACCTGACCATCCGCGCCGGCGAGTTCGTCTCGCTCATCGGTCCGTCCGGGTGCGGGAAGTCGACGCTCCTGCGACTCATCGGCGACCTCATCCAGCCGACGACCGGGACGGTCCGGGTCAACGGCAAGGCGGCGCCCCAGGCTCGGCGCGATCGCGACTACGGGATGGTCTTCCAGGCGCCGGTCCTGATGGACTGGCGGACGGTGGAGCGCAACGTCGAGCTGCCGCTCGAGGTCATGGGCTACTCGAGGGAGGAGCGCCGCGAGCGCGCCCGGCGGCTGCTCTCGCTCGTCGAGCTGCCCGAGTTCGGGATGCGCTACCCCTGGCAGCTGTCCGGCGGCATGCAGCAGCGGGTCGCCATCGCCCGGGCCCTCGCGTTCGACCCCAAGCTCATCCTCATGGACGAGCCGTTCGGTGCCCTCGACGAGATGACCCGCGAGCGCCTGAACCTCGAGGTCATGCGGATCTGGAACGAGACCGAGGTGACCGTGGTGTTCGTCACCCACTCGATCCCGGAGGCCGTCTTCCTCTCGACGCGCGTCGTCGTCATGTCGGCCCGGCCCGGTCGCGTCTCGCGGATCGTCGAGGTCGACCTGCCCCAGCCACGAACGGCCGAGACGCGAGAGACCGAGCGCTACTTCGAGCTCGTCACCGAGGTCCGCGAGGCGCTCCGACGGTACGAGCCGGACGGGTCGGAGGCAGACGCGGCCGCCAGGGTCCTGGCGGAGGGCCTCTCGTGACCGTGCGGACGGTCGCCGGCCCGGCTCGCCGGAACTCGCCGATCGACCTCGCGCTCCGGGCCCGGGCGCGCGCGCTCGATGCGCTCCCGGCGATCGCCGTGTTCCTCGCGGTCATCGTCGCCTGGGAGCTGACGCTCGCCGTCCTGGGGGTCCAGACGTTCCTGCTGCCGCGGCCCTCGGTCATCGTGGCGGCGCTCGTCGACCAGTGGCCGAGCCTCGGCGACGGGGTCGTCTTCACGGGCATCGAGGCCATCGGAGGCCTCATCATCGGCTCGATCCTGGGCATCGGCGTCGCGTTCGCGACCTCGCGCTGGGCGTCAGCGCGTGAGTCCCTCATGCCGATCGCCGCGGCCGCGAACTCCATCCCGATCATCGCGTTCGCGCCGATCACGGACAACTGGTTCAGCTCGGAGAGCCCGTTCGCCCGGATGACCATCGTCGCGCTCATGGTCTTCTTCCCGATGATGATCAACGTCGTGCGTGGGCTGACGACCGTCGATGCCTCGGCCCTGGAGCTCATGCGCTCGTACGCCGCGAGCGATGGCGAGATCCTCGTGAAGGTCCGGATCCCGAACGCGCTGCCCTTCCTGTTCACCGGTCTGAAGGTGTCGGCCACCCTGGCGGTCATCGGTGCCGTCGTCGGGGAGTACTTCGGCGGTCCGCGCAAGGCCCTCGGGATCTACATCACCCAGGAGGCCGGCCTCTTCCGCTACCCCAACGCTTGGGCGGGCATCCTCATGGCCTGTGCCCTCGGTGTCGGCCTGTACCTGCTCGTCCTGGGAGCGGAGCGGATCGCCATCCCCTGGCACGCCTCGGCTCGCTCCGCCTGAGCCCGGACGGCGGCCGGTTCGCCCGCGGACGGCGGCTGCGGGCTTCGGGCAGCGTCCCGGGCCGCTATCATCCGACGCTATCCCGGTCCGTTGGGGCACGAGGAGGAGGAGGAGCGCTCATGAAGATGCCTCGGTCGGCGATCGCGCTGGCCACCGGCGCCGCGCTGCTGGTTGGGGCCTGCAGCTCGAGCGGGGGGAGTGGGACGCTGACCACGGTCAAGTTCCAGCTCCAGTGGGTCGCCCAGGCGCAGTTCGCGGGCTACTACGCCGCGCTGGATCAGGGCTACTTCAAGGACGAGGGTCTCGACGTCAAGATCCTCCTCGGTGGCCCGGACATCAACCCGATGAGCGTCGTGGCATCGGGTGGCGCCGACATCGGGACCACCTGGGTCCCCAAGATGCTCGCCTCCCGCGAGGGCGGCACGGACCTCGTGGACATCGCCCAGATCTTCCAGCGCTCCGGCACGCTGGAGGTGTCCTTCAAGGGCAAGAACATCACCAAGCCCGAGGACTGGAAGGGCAAGAAGGTCGGCAGCTGGCTGCTCGGCAATGAGCCCGAGGTGTTCGCGGCGATGGCCAAGGTCGGCCTCGACCCGACGAAGGACGTCAGCGTCATCAAGCAGAACTTCGACATGTCCGGGCTGCTGTCGGGCGACCTCGATGCGGCCCAGGCCATGATCTACAACGAGTACGCGCAGGTCCTCGAGGCGAAGAACCCGACGACGGGCAATCTGTACCAGCCGTCCGACCTCAACGTCATCAACCTCAACGATGTCGGCACCGGGATGCTCCAGGACATGATCTTCGCCTCGGCGAAGTGGCTGTCCACGGGCACCAACAAGGACATCGCCACGAAGTTCATCAAGGCGAGCTACCGCGGCTGGATCTACTGCCGCGACAACGCCGCCGCCTGCGTCGACATCGTCATCAAGAACGGGTCGAAGCTCGGCAAGAGCCACCAGACCTGGCAGATGAACGAGATCAACGGGCTGATCTGGCCGTCGCCGAACGGCATCGGCCAGCTCGATCAGACCGCCTGGAACCAGACGGTGGACATCGCGACAAAGTACGGCGTCCTGAAGAGCAAGCCGACCGACGGTGCGTACCAGACCGACCTGGCGAAGGCGGCGCTCGACGCGCTCCCGTCGGGGACCGACACGAAGGGCGCTTCCTGGACGAAGGCGACCGTCACGCTCAACGAGGGCGGCAACTGACCCGTCCGCTGGCGCCACGGACAGGAGGCCGGCCCGCGAGGGCCGGCCTCTTCGTGTCCGTTACCCATCCGGCACTTTCAGGTGATGGCGGGATCCGCCGGAGGCGCCTCAGGCTGGCCAGGTGATCGAGCCGGAGACCAGCGCGCCTGGCACGTCCGGCTGCGCCGGATCACCTGACGGTGAACGGCGGCCGCCGGCGCTTCTCGAGTGATGAACCGCACCGTCTGGCGCCTGTTCGTGCTGTGCCTTGGGGCCCTGATCGGCCTGGGAGCCTTCGGCCTGACGCGCCTGGCCGACGCGGCCTGCAGCCCGTTCGTCCGCACCCCGTGCGTCCGCGTGCTGTTCCTGGGCAACAGCTACACCTATGTCAACGACCTTCCGACCGTCTTCCGGGATCTCGCCCGTGCCGGCGGCCAGAACGTCGAGACCGGCATCGTCGCCAACGGTGGCGAATCGCTCGCGGATCACGCCACATCGCCCGGATCGGTCGGTACCATCCGCGGTTCGAGATGGCAGTTCGTGGTGCTCCAGGAACAGAGCCAGATCCCGGCGCTGGAGGCCGCCCGCGAGAGCCAGATGTACCCGGCGGCCCGGTCGCTGGTCGGCATCATCCGGGCCGCCGGCGCCACGCCGATCCTCCTGGAGACCTGGGCACACCGGGACGGCTGGCCCGACTACCAGCTCGACTATCCGGCGATGCAGGCCGCCATCGACGAGGGCTACCGGGCGCTCGGCGGCGAGCTCGGCGTGGCGGTCGCGCGGGCGGGTGAGGCATGGCAGACCGTGGTCCGGCACGATCCGACGACGGCGCTCTGGCAGGAGGATGGGAGTCACCCGGGCAGGGCCGGGACCTACCTGGCGGCGTGCGTCCTCTACGCCCGGATCTTCGACGCGAGTCCGGTCGGGATCTCCGACACCGAGGGACTGCCGCCCGATCTGGCCCGCACGCTCCAGGTCGTCGCCGACGGATCCTGACGACTCCGGCCCGGCTCAGGGCGTGCCCGCGGCATGCGCTCGATCTCCGGGTCGCGCCCGAGAGATCGGCGATCGACCCCTTCGTGTCTACTCGAGGACGTGGATGCCCCTCGCGGCGCACATGTCCTTGAGGATCCGCGGCCAGACGGTCACGCTGACCTCACCCAGGTGGGCCTTCTTGAGCAGCAGCATCTGGGTCCGCGATTGACCGATGCCGCCGCCGATGCTCAGCGGCACCTCCCCGCTCACGATCGCGGAGTGGTAGGGGAGGCGGAGCCAGTCGAGCTGGCCCGTCATCTCGAGCTGCCTGCGGAGCGAGTCCGCATCCACCCGGATGCCCATCGATGAGAGCTCGTGACGCCGACGCGTCACCGGGTTCCAGACGAGGATGTCGCCGTTGAGGCCGTGCATCGGCCGACCGTCCTCGGACCGGGTCTCGGTGATCCAGTCGTCGTAGTCGGCGGCCCGCATCTCGTGCGGGTAGCCGTCGGCGAGCGTCCAGCCGATCCCGATGATGAAGACCGCCGCGAACTCCTGGAGGATGCGCGTCTCGCGCTGCTTGCGGGGCAGGTCCGGATAGCGGGCCAGGATGTCCTCGGCGTGCAGGAAGGCCAGCTCCTCGGGCAGGTCCGGGTAGCGGTCCGTCCGCAGCTGCGGGAAGCGCGCCTGGACATCCGCTTCGGCGCCGCGGAGGACCCGCCAGATCGTTCGGACGACATCCTTGAGGTAGCGCAGGTCGCGGTCCTCCGGCCGGATGACCCGCTCCCAGTCCCACTGGTCGACGTAGATGCTGTGGTCGTGATCGAGGAAGTAGTCCTTCCGGACCGCGCGCATGTCGGTGCAGATGCCCTCGCCGACGCCCATCCCGAACTGCCGGAGCGCGACGCGCTTCCACTTCGTGGCGGCCTGGACGACCTGGGCGTCGATCGGGTGCTTGTCGTAGTCGTTCGAGATGTGGAACTGGATCGGCGTACGGGAGCCGTCGCGGTCGAGCATGTCGTTGACGCCCGACTCGACGTCGACGATGAGCGGGACCTGGACCATCTGGAGACCGAGCTCGCGGCAGAGATGCTCCTCGATGTAGCCCTTGACCGCGTAGATGGCCTCCTGGGTCTGGCGTGGGTCGAGGATCGACCGGTAGTCCGTCGGCAGGACCTTCTCGAGCTCCGCATAGTCCCCGATGCCCGGACCGGCGAGATCCGCCTGCTTCCCAGAGGCGACGGTCGACACGCTCATCTCGTCCCTTCTTCCTGCTGTCCCAGGAGCCCCCGGGCCGCCTCCGGCCCCGGTCCGCGCGGCGCCGGGCATCCGCCTCGATGGTGCCGCGAACTCCGATCGTGCGGCTGGCCGCACCGGGCGCACAGGGGCATCCGGCTCGACGGGTCGGGCGGGATGGCATGCGGGCGCGCGGCGCAGATCGCCGGTCGCCCGACTCGGGCTCGACGACGACGGGGCGGGGCGCTACTGTCGCATGCGAGTCGACGCTCCGATGCGGCCTCGACCGGGCCGATCGCTGCTCAGCCGGGTTCACGGACGACCGGCGAGGTCGGGACGACACACGAGCGGTGAGCACCCGAAGATGTTGATCGGCTTCCAGGTCTGGGGGCAGGCCGTCGCGTGGGCCGATCTGATGGCCGCGGGCCGGGCGATCGAGGCCGCCGGGTTCGACAGCCTGTGGGCGAACGACCACTTCTACCCGATCGCGGGGGCCGGCCAGGGGCCCGTGACGGGGCAGGACGGCCCGGTCTTCGAGGCGTGGATGACGCTGGCCGGATGGGCGGCGGCGACGACGCGGATCCGGCTGGGCTGCCTCGTCAGCGGCGCCGCCTACCGGGATCCGGGCCTGCTGGTCAAGATGGCGACCGCGCTCGACCACCTGAGCGGCGGTCGGGCGGTCCTCGGGCTGGGCGCCGGATGGCACGAGCGAGAGCACCGGGCGTTCGGGTACCCGTTCCCCCGCCTGGCCGAGCGGCTCGACCGGCTCGAGGAGACGGCCACCGTCGTCCGCGGACTGCTCGATGGCCGGACGGTCACGCTCGCGGGCCGCTGGGTCGCGATGGAGGCGGCACGCAACGACCCGCCGCCCGTCCAGGCACGCCTGCCGCTCCTCATCGGCGGCAGCGGCGAGCGGCGGACGCTGCCGATCGTCGCCCGCTACGCCGACGTCTGGAACGGCGAGGGCGATCCCGAGGCCTACGCGCGGCGGAACGCGGCGCTCGACCTCCGCTGCTCCGACGTCGGGCGCGCTCCATCGTCCATCCGACGGACGGTGGGGCTGCCACCCGTGTGCATCCGCGATACCCGGGAGGCGGCCGTCGAGGCGCTGGCCATCCGGCTCACGCCCCACACGGCCGGCGCGGGCGATGCCCATGCCTGGGCCGAGAGCTCGCCGTTCGCCGACACGGCGTCGGCGGTCGCGGACCTGCTCGACGCCTACGCGGCCGCCGGCGCGAGCGAGGCGATCTTCGACTGGCCGGCGCCGTTCGATGGCCAGACCCTCGAGCGCCTTTCGGCGATGCGGTCCCCGGCCGGCGCCTAGACCTGGCCCGCTGCGGCGGCCTTCGACAGGCGCCGCTGGATCTCCTCGAGCATGAACCTCGCCGAATCGACGGCGCGCTCCTCCCAGGCGAAGACGCAGCTCGTCAGGATCCCGTCGAAGCGGATCTCGGCGAGCGCAGCGAACAGCGCGTCCCAGTCGACCTCGCCCTGACCGATGTCGAGGTGCTGGTGGACCCGGGCCGTCGAGCCGGGCGGATTGACGATGTAGCGGAGGCCGGACGAGGCGCGGTGATCGAACACGTCGGCGAGGTGGACGTGCGCGAGGACCGGCGCGGCGTAGCGGATCATCGCCCCGACCTCGCCGCCGAGGTGGAACGTGTGCGGCGCACAGAAGACGTAGCGAACGCTCGGCGAATCGATGCCCCGGACGAGGTCCACGGCCGGATCGTTGAGCTCGACGAAGTCGTCGGGGTGGGGCTCGAGGTCGAGGACGATCCCCTCGCGCTCGAAGATCGGCAGGAGCTCGTCGAGCGACCGCCAGAACTGGGCCTCGGAGCGGGCCGCCTGATCGGGTCGTCCGCTGAGCTCCGAGTTCATCGTCTGGCAGCCGAGCTCGACGGCGAGCTGGATGGCCCGCCTCCAGTAGCCGACCGCGGCCAGCCGCTCGTCCTCGTCGGGGCTCGACCAGCGATAGAGCGGCAGGATCGACGAGAGCTCCATCCCGGTCTCGCGGAGCGCCGTCCGGAAGTGGGCGATCCGCGACCGATCGGCTCGCGGATGGACGAAGAACGGGATGAAGTCGGTCCGCGGCGAGAGCTCGATGTAGCGGTAGCCGACGTCGGCGGCGATCCGGCAGACCTCCCCGAACGGGAGACCCCGGAGCATGTAGGGGTCGAGCGCGATCTTCACGTCAGTCCACCTCCCGCTTCGCACGATCCAGCCGAGCGCGGAACGTCGCCGCGCTGGCCGCCAGGAACTCGACCATCCGCCGACGGTCGGCCGGCCGCTCGACCGCCGCCATCGACGCCACCCAGCGTCGCGCCCCCTCGATTACCTCCAGGATCGGCCCGGCCTCGTCGGCGACGAACAGCGGGCGGTCGACGACCTCGACGTAGACCGGCGAGGTGTGCGCGGCCATGCTCGTCGCGAACGCCGACTCGATCTGGCGGTCGCTCCGTGCCCGGGCCGCGATCCAGCTGCCCGCTCGGACCTCGATCGCCGTGGAGACGTCGAGCGCATCGGTCGCCCGGGCGGACGCCTCCTCCGCGACGACCTGCCCGTTCACCACCAGCTCGATCGCCGTGATCATCGGCTGGGCCGCGCGGGCAGCGGCCTGGACCCCGAGCCGCCCGCCCGTGGCGGGCAGGGCGATGACGCCGCCGGGCTCGTGGCCCTCGACGGACAGCTCGAGGAAGGGTCCGGATGTCGCGAACGTCCGGCCCGCGCGGACCGCGGCGGCCCACGCCTCGAAGGAGGCCGGCTCCCCCGGCTGGAGCCGGGCGTACGTCCGAACGGCCCCCGCCGGGACCTCGGCCGACATCTTGTCCGTCCCCCCGAGGACGGGCAGCCGGTAGCCGCAGTCGAGGAACCGGTACCACTCGAGGATCGAGGGGTGGTCGAGGCCGGGCGAGAAGCACTGCATCTCGACCGCGTCGATCTTGCCGGCGACGATGTCGGCGGCCACCTCCGCGTACGGCAGCGGGAAGTGGGCGGCGACGACCAGGCCCTCGGCCTCGTGGCAGCGATCGGCCCAGTCGGCGAGCAGCTCGACCAGGGCGCCGCCGATCCTGCCCTCCGGCGGCCCACCGCTGGCCATCGGCAGGACCGGGCGCCGGGCGCCGAGCAGACCCAGGTGCCCGAGCAGGTTCTGGCGGTTCTCCGTCCCGACCACGACGCGGTGCTCGCCGCTCGGATCGACGGTCGAGCCCCACGCCAGGTCGGTCACGCTCGTGGCGTGATCACCCCACTGGGTCGCCAGCAGATGGACGATCGCGAGGTCCTCGGCGGCGGCCTGGAGAAGGGCGGTCGACGGTGCCAGGAAGTGGACGTGCGAGTCGGCCGTCATCCAGCCGTCCGGGCGTCGGTCGATCGGGCGGGCGAGCGCGAGCTCGAGGTGGCGGGTCGCGGGGTCGACCTCGAGACGGGTCCGGATGGGACGATGGTCGAACCCGCGGACGGCCTCGGCCTCGACCGAGCCGAGGGGCAGGTCGATCTCGAATGCGCCGGGGACGTAGGCGTAGGTCTCCCGGCCGAGGACGAGGTCGGCGCCGGTGTCCTCGTACAGCCCGGGGTTGACCTCGTCGCGGTGGCCGACCGGCGGCAGGTACCGCCCGTCGGCCGCGACGAACCGGACCCGCGTCGGGATCGGCCGGCCTGTCCCCGCGTCGACCACCGTGACCGCCACCCGGATCTCGGGCGCGGGCAGCGCCTCGACGGTCGGCGTCCCGCCGGGCCCACGGACAGGGTCCGGGCCGATCGCCGCCGCCGGCACCTCCCAGTCGGCCAGGCGCAGACAGGCATCGGGCGCGAGGGCGACGTCGACGACGGCGTCCACGACCCTGGCTGAGGTCCGGTCGGGCCGGCTCGCGCCCCAGCCGATGGCCCGCTCCGTCGGCGACTCCGGGGGGTCGCTCGCGATGGCCGTCCGGATGACCACCCCCAGGTCGGTCTCGGGAGGCGTCGGGCTGGCCAGGCCGCGCACGAGGATCTGGCGACGTGGCTCGAGGACCAGCGGGTCGGCCGTCCCGGAGAACAGCGCGATCCCGGCGACGAGGATGTCTCGCCCGGGCCCGCCCTGACCGAGCGGCTGAAGGCGGAGCTCGGTCAGGCGCGCCGGCTCGCCGAGGGCGATCGCGTGCAGCCAGAGCAGCGCATCGTCGGCGGGGCTGGGCACGAAGTCGGCGACGCCCGTCTGGCCCGGACCCCATGCACCAGGCAGGATCGTCAGGGGGCCGGCGTGACCGGCAGGGGCGTAGCGGCCGGGCACCTGTCGCTCGTGCGGGCCGCGCCAGTCGAGGGGCTCGTCGAACCGGTGGCCGACGGCCAGGAACGCCCCGGACCCCCAGCCGAGGATCCCCTCGTTCACCTCGAACCGGCGCCGGATGGTGGTCGCCCGGCGACGCCCATCGGCCGTGACCAGCTCGTACCGGGCGAGCGGCTCGCCGACCGGCTCGACCCAGCCGAGCGGCACGCCGGCGGGCCGACCGCCACCGGCGTCGTGCCTGGCGTCGCACAGGTGGGCGACCACGACGTGGCTGGCCGGCGGCGACCCAGTCAGGTCGATGCGGCGCGTCTCGTCGACGAGGATCCAGCGTGCGCCCGCCGCCCGCCGGCCGAGCGCGAACGGCAGACCCCGGAAGACCTGGTCGCCCTCGGGCAGCCGGCCGAGGGCCGTCCGGTACAGCGGATGGAAGCGGGCGGCCACGTCGGCGTCCGAGGCGTTCCAGGCCGCCGTCAGGTCCACCGGCCAGGCTCGGCGGGTCGAGAGCGTGCTGCGGGAGACGACCAAACCCGCTGTCTCCAATGGTATTGACGCGGTGCGAATCCGGATGCTACCGTCGTGCAATCGGTTGCACAAGGAGGGCGGGCGGGTCATGCCGGGACCGGGTCTCGACCTCGTCGGCGCGGAGGAGCTGACCGAGGTCGCCGAGGTCCTCGCGAGCGGGCACCTCAGCCGCTACGGCCCGGACGACTCGAGCTTCCCGGCCAAGGTCCGCCGGTTCGAGGAGACCGTTGCCGAGCTCGCCGGCGTCTCCCACGCCCTCGCCCTCAACTCCGGGACGAGTGGTCTGTTCCTGGCCCTGGTCGGGCTGGGCATCGGTCCCGGCGACGAGGTCATCGTCCCTGGTTTCACGTTCGTCGCGACCATCTCGTCGGTCGTCTACGCTCGCGCGCGGCCGGTCCTGGCCGAGGTCGACGAGACGTTCGGTCTCGATCCGGCCGACGTGGAGGCTCGGATCACCCCGCGGACGCGGGCCATCGTCGCCGTCCACATGCTCGGCAACCCGGCCCGCATCGCCGAGCTGCGAGCGATCGCCGACCGCCACGGGCTGGCGCTCATCGAGGACTGTGCCCAGGCGTTCGGGGCGACCTATGACGGCCGCTGGGTCGGCGCTCACGGCGCCGCCGGCATCTACAGCTTCAACGAGTTCAAGACGATCACCTGCGGTGACGGTGGCCTCCTCGTAACCGACGACGAGGCGCTCTATCGCCGCTGCTTCGCGATGCACGACCAGGGCCACAGCCCGAACCGGCGGGGCATCGAGGTCGGGGCGCGCCCGTTCCTCGGGCTGAACTTCCGGATGACCGAGCTCGAGGGGGCCGTCCTGCTCGCCCAGGTGCGCCGTCTCGACCGGATCCGCGATCACCTCCGGGCCAACCGGGACCTCGTCCATGGGTTGATCGGGGACCTGCCCGGTCTCCGGTTCCGGACGCTGCCCGATCCGGCCGGGGACCTGGCCACCCACCTGGTGGTCATCTTCCCCGATGCTTCGATCGCCAGCGCGGTGACCGCCGAGCTCGGCTCCATCACCCTGGCCACGAGCGGCTGGCACGTCTACACCCACATGGAGCACGTCCTCGCGGGCCGGACGATCACCGGCCGGGGCTGCCCGTTCGACTGCCCGTGCACGGACGACTCGGTGGCCGAGTATCGGGTGGGGATGCTGCCCGGCACGGACCGGCTGCTCGGGCGCTCGATGAGCTTCGCGATCGGCGTCCTCGACCCGAACCTCGCCCCGTTCGGGCTGCGGATGCGCGACGGAGCGGACGTCGCCCGGGTCCGCGCCGAGCGGTTCCGGGCGGTCGCGAGTCGGTACCTGGCGTAGCTGCGGCGGATGAGGGACCGGGCGATGGGCGCGCGCGATCCACACCGCCGAGTGACCCTCGACGACGTCGCCCGCATCGCCGGGGTGTCCCGTTCGACGGCCTCGCGCGCTCTGGCCGACGATCCCCGGATCAGCGCCCCCACACGGATCGCGATCCGGGCGGCGGCCGACGAGCTGGGCTACATCCCGAACGCTGCTGCGCGCAGCCTGCGGGTCCGCCGCACGCGGACCCTCGGACTCCTCCTGGCGGACCTCAGCGACCCCGTCCACGGCCAGGTCGCGGCCGGGTTCGAGCAGGCCGCCGGCGAGCGCGGTTACCGCGTCATCTTCGTGGCGGGCTTCAACGACCCGGTCCGCGAGCGACGAGCGCTCAAGATCTTCACCGAGCACGGGACCGACGGCGTGGCCCTGGTGTCGACGGTCCTCGATCCGCGGGAGGCCAGAGCGAGGACGAGGCCGGATCGACTGGTCGTCGTCCAGCCCGATCATCGGAGCCTCCTGCGTCGCGGCGGGGTGGTGCCGGCGGGGGTCATCCGGACCGACGACGAGGCCGGGGTCGCGGCCGCGGTCGATCACCTCGTCCAGCGCGGCTATCGCGACATCGGCTATGTCGGTGGGAGTGGTCGGCCGTCCGACATCGTCCGGCGCGAGGCGGCCGAGCGCGCCCTGCGCGCGCGGGGGATCCGCCACCCGATGCGCCGGTTCGAGGCCGGGCGCGAGGGCTGGTGCGCGCCCGATGCAGTGACCGCGACGATCGTTCGCGTCCTGCCCGAGGCGCTCATCTGCTACGACGACAAGCTGGCCCTCGGCCTTCTCGACGGGTTGCGCCGTCACGGCGTGTCGGTCCCGCGCGACGTGGGCATCGTCGGCTTCGATGGGATCCCGTTCGCGGCGATCTCCAACCCGCGGCTGACGACGGTGGCGACCCCGTCGGCCGAGCTGGGCCGCCTGGCCGCGGCGTCGCTGGTCGCGGCGATCCACACCGGGGAGCTCCCGCCCGGCCAGATCCTCCCGGTCGAGCTCGTCGTGGGCGAGAGCACGCGGACGATCGGCGACGATGGTCGGGCGAGACCGGCCGACCTCGCCCGGGTCGCCGTTGGCGCCGGGAGCCGCTGACGTGGGCGACATGGCCGACCGACGCCCCGCGATCGAGCTCATCCGTGCCACGAAGCGCTACGCGGACACGACGGCCCTCGACGACGTGACGCTGGACATCGGCCAGGGCGAGTTCTTCTGCCTCCTCGGGCCATCCGGCTGCGGCAAGACGACCACGCTCAATCTCATCGGCGGGTTCATCCCGCTGACCTCGGGCGAGCTGCGGATCGAGGGGCGACGGGTCAACGACCTGCCGCCGCACAAGCGCAACGTCAACACCGTGTTCCAGAACTACGCGCTGTTCCCGCACATGACGGTCGCCCAGAACGTCGCCTTCGGCCTGCGGATGGAGCGCCTGTCGGGTCCCCAGATCGCGACCCGGGTCGCGGAGTATCTCGAGCTGGTCGGTCTCAGAGGCCTGACCGAGCGCCTGCCGGCGCAGCTCTCCGGCGGGCAGCAGCAGCGGGTGGCCCTCGCCCGGGCGCTGGCCAAGCGCCCTGCCGTCCTGCTCCTCGACGAGCCCCTTGGGGCACTGGACCTCAAGCTCCGCAAGCAGATGCAGGTGGAGCTGTCGCGGATCCACCGCCAGGTCGGGACGACCTTCGTGTTCGTGACCCACGATCAGGAAGAGGCCCTCTCGATGGGGACCCGGGTCGCGATCATGTCCGAGGGCAACGTGATCCAGACCGGGACGCCGCGGGAGGTCTACGACCGGCCGGTCAACCGGTTCGTGGCGGATTTCGTCGGGGAGACGAACTTCCTGGCGGGCCGGGTCGAGGTGGACGCCGGGCGTCCGACGTTCGTGCTCGCCACCGGCGGCCGGGTCGATGCCCCCGCGGGCAGTCGGGTCGGTCCGGCGACCCTGATGATCCGCCCGGAATCCCTGTCGCTCCGGCCGGTCCACCCGGCGCTGCCAGGGCCGGGGCTCGTCGGGCGGATCGCCAACGTCGCATTCCTCGGTAATCACACCCGCATCACGGTGGCCACGGCCGGCGGCGACATGGTGGTGCTGCGCCCCCACGGGACGAATGTCCGGTCGGTCGAGATGACGGGAGAGCTGGGTCAGGAGGCGTGCGTATGGTGGTCGGCCGAGGATGCGGCCTTCATCGGAGATGACGACACCAAGGGAGGGACGCCCGGTGGATCTTCTGGCTAGGGAGCTCAGTCGGCGGCAGTTCCTGAAAGCGACCGGCGCGGTCAGCGCCACTGTCGGGCTCGGCGGGATCGCCGCGGCCTGCTCCACGGGGAGCACCCCGTCGCCGAGCGCGGCGGCCAGCGCGGCGGGGAGCGCGGCGGCCAGCGTCGCGGCGAGCCCGTCTTCCGCACCGACCGGCACGTTCAACTGGATGACCTGGAGCGACCACTGGTACCAGGCTCAGCTCGACGCGATCGGCTCCGCCAACAGCATCAAGACGAACATCACGGAGCTGGCCGACAACTCCGACGGCTACACCAAGCTCAAGGAGGTCGGCGGGCAGCTCGACATGATCTCCGGGGACGCCCTGTGGGTCCCCAAGTACTTCGAATCGGGGCTGATCGAGGCCTGGGACATCAACGAGCTCAAGGTGTCGCAGCAGCTCTATTCCATCGCCCGCGACTTCGCGATCTGGAAGAAGCCCGAGGGCTACCTGGGCTACCCGTTCGGCTGGTCGCCCGTCCAGATCTACTACAACCCGAAGTACGTGACCACGACGCCCGACTCGTGGGAGGTCCTGCTCGACCCGAAGTACCTCAAGCGGGTCGTCGTCGAGAACCAGCCGGTCGAGGTCATGGCCTACATGGGCAAGCTGGCCGGCGTCAAGGACCCGTACAACATGACCACGGACGAGATCGCCAAGGCCAAGGACCTGGCGATCAAGCTGAAGCCGAACATCCTCAGGTTCGCCCAGCAGAACACCGACACGATCGCCGCGCTCAAGAACGAGGAGGCCTGGATCGCCACCGGCAACCTCGGGACGGAGGAGCGGGTCAAGGACCAGGGCGGACCGGAGCTCAAGGTCTTCACCCCGAAGGAGGGGACCATCGGCTGGATGGACTCCGAGATGATCGTCAAGGGCGGCTCGAACACGAAGCTGATCAAGCCGTTCCTCGAGGTCGCCGAGCAGGCCGAGTACATCGCCGCCAACTTCATCCTGAACGGACGGCCCTTGTTCAACGAGCAGGCCTACAAGCTGCTCATCAACCAGGGTCAGCAGGATCGCGCCGACCGGTTCCTGTACAACAAGCCCGAGACGGTCCTGACCATGACCCTCAAGGGGCCGGGTGTCTCGACCCAGGGGGCGATCGATGCCTTCAACGAGGTCTTCGGCGCCTAGCCGAGCGTCCGGACGGCTTCGGTCCGATGGGCCCGGTGCTCGCCAGCGGGGCTGAGGCAGCCCCGCTGGCGGATACCCGGCGCTCCGCGCGACACCGGCTGGGACGGGCCGCCCCGTTCCTGCCGGGTCTTGCGCTGCTCCTCTTCCTGTTCCTGATCCCGATGGCGTTCATGCTCGTCTACAGCTTCTGGCGGACGAACGTGAACTTCGACATCGAGCAGGTCTGGAACCTGAACAACTACGTCAAGTTCTTCACCGTCCCGACCTACCTGCGGACGTTCGCCAAGACGCTGATCATGGCCAGCGCGGTGACCCTGACCGGTCTCGCCACGGCTCTCCCGTTCGCCTATTTCCTGGTCCGCTACGTCAACCCTCGCTGGCAGCGGGTCATCCTGCTGGCCGTCATCGTGCCGTTCTGGACGAGCTACCTGCTGCGGGTCTACGCGTGGCAGGCGATCCTCGGCGAGCACGGCGCGCTGAATCAGCTCCTCCAGGCGATCGGATTGATCAAGCAGCCATCGCTCCTGTTCGTCTACAACGACCTCGGCGTGTTCATCGTCCTGGTCTACGTGTACTTCCCATTCGCCGCCCTCGCGCTGTATGCGGCACTCGAGAAGTTCGACTTCGCGCAGCTCAACGCCGCACAGGACCTGGGGGCGCGACCGGACCAGGCGTTCCGGTTCATCCTTCTGCCGCAGATCCGGGCCGGCATCATCACCGCCTGCATCTTCGTGTTCATCCCCATCCTCGGCGAGTTCCTGACGCCCACGCTGGTCGGCGGGGCCCAGGGCAGCCTCATCGCGAACCTGGTGGTGAACTACTTCAGGGGCGCCCAGATCCCGGAGGGTGCGGCGCTGGCGATCGTCATCGCGGCCTTCGTCACGGTGGTCCTGATCGTCTTCCGGCGGTACCTGCGGGTCGAGGACGTGGTGGCCCGTGGCTAGGACGATCAGCCCGCTCGAGACGATGCCGGTCAGTCCATTCGCCCGGCAGACGCGCTGGCTCCTCAAGATCCTCGCCGGGGTCATCCTCGTGTTCCTGTACGTGCCGATCGCGTTCCTCATCCTGTTCTCGTTCGAGGAGGCGTCGACGCCCGGCCTTCCCATCACCGGCCTGACGCTGCACTGGTATCAGCAGATGCTGTCCGACAGCGCGATCCAGACGGCCGTCCTGAACTCGGTGATCGTCGCGCTGGCCGTGGCCATCCTTGCCACGATCATCGGGACGATGGCGGCCTTCCCGCTCGTCCGCGGTGGCATCCCGGCGCCGGGGACCGCGCGACTGCTGTTCACGATGCCGATCATGATCCCGGGCGTCCTGCTCGGGATCGGGTTGCTGATCTTCTTCCACCGGGTCGCCGACGTGAACCTGTCCCTGATGACGGTCATCGCCGGGCACCTCGTCTTCACGACCCCGTTCGTCGTGCTCATCGTCGCGGCGCGGCTCCAGGGCTTCGATCGACGGCTGGAGTGGGCCGCCGCCGACCTCGGGGCCGACGGCCCCGCGACCCTGCGGCACATCGTGCTGCCGCTCATCGCCCCGGCGATCGTCGCCGGAGCCCTCCTGAGCGTGACGCTGTCGATCGACGAGTTCGTCATCACCTACTTCACGATCGGCCCGCAGCTGACCCTGCCGATCTTCATCTACACGCAGATCAAGTTCGGGGTCACTCCCGAGGTCAATGCGGTCGCCACGGTCATCCTGTTCGCGACGCTCGGGGTGTTCGGCCTAGGCTCGCTCGTCCTGACCCGCGGCCGCCGTCTCCTGCGTCCGCACCGCCAACCCAGGGAGGTGAAGGCGTGATGCGCGCGGCGGTCTTCGAGGGGGAGGGGCGGCTGGCGATCCGGGAGGTGCCGGAGCCGACGCTCGGCGCCCCGGACGAGGTGCTCATCGAGGTCGAGGCGTGCGGGATCTGCGGCAGCGACGTCCACATCCTCGATGTCCCGCCCGGCCATCCCGCCACGCCGGGAACGATCATCGGCCACGAGTTCGTCGGTCGCATCGCAGCCGTCGGCGAGGCCGTCCCCGGGCTGGCCGTGGGCCGTCGGGTCGTCGCCGACCCGGACCCGAAGTGCGGGAGCTGCGAGTCCTGCCGCGCCGGCCGGCCGGCCAGCTGCAGCCGGATCGTCGCACTCGGGGTCTACCGTGACGGAGGGCTTGCCCGCCACGTGCTCGTGCCGGCCGCCTCCGTCTACCCGATCGCCGACGACGTCCCGGCCGAGATCGCCGCGCTCGTCGAGCCCCTCGCCTGCGTCGTGAACGGCACGAACCGGGCGGCGCTGCGCCCGGGCGAATCGGCGGTCGTCTTCGGCGCGGGAGCGATCGGCTGCCTCTTCGTGGCGGTCCTGAAGGCCTCCGGCGCGACCCCGGTCGTCGTCGTCGAGCCGAGCCCTCATCGCCAGCCGGTCGCTCGCGCGATCGGGGCCGACGTCGTGCTGACGCCCGCCGAGTTCGCCACCCGGCGATCGACGCTGCTGCCGGATGGGGCAGCGGTGGTCGTCGATGCCGTCGGGAGCGTGCTGGCGGAGGCCATCGAGGCGGCGGCGATGGCCGGCCGGATCGTCCTGTTCGGGATGAACGACAACGCCCGGCCCGCGATCCCTCAGGTGGAGATCACGCGGAAGGGCCTGACGGTCCTCGGCTCCTACATCTCGAACTTCACATTCCCGTCGGCGATCCGCCTCGTGGAGAGCGGCCAGCTCGACCTCCGGCCGATCGTGAGCGAGATCCTGCCCCTCGAGCGGACCGCCGAAGGGATCGCCCGGATCAGGTCCGGCGAGGCGACCAAGGTCGTGATCAGGCCGTAGCCCGCCGGCCGCGTCAGGCGGCCCGCGGGTCAGGCCGGGAGGAGGGGATGGACGCGCTGCCCGTCGCGAACGCGCCCTGCTCGTTCGGGGTCGACGAGGTGCTCCCGCCGGGCGCCTGGACGCCCGATCCCGACGAGATGCTCGACTGGATGGTCGAGCTCGAGTACGCCGGGACCGAGCTCGGCCCGCCCGGCTATCTCGGTGACGGGCCGACGACCCGAGAGCGATTGGCCTCGCGCGGCCTGCGGTTCGTCGGGGCGTTCCTGCCGCAACGCCTCAGCCACCCGGAATGCGTCGACGAGGATCGCGCCTGGCTGCGCCGCAGCCTCGCGCTGCTCCGCGAGGCGACGCCCGACGGGTCGAGCCCGCTGGCCGTCCTGGCCGACGGCCTCGACGAGCCGGTCCGCCAGGCCTGGTCGGGCCGGATCGCCGAGCACCCGGAGGCGTGGCTGCCCGCGGCCCGCCTCGGCGTCCTGATGTCGAACCTCCATCGGGCGGCCGAGATCTGTCGCGCGGCCGGCTTCGAGGTCGTCGTCCACCCGCACGCCGGGACGTACGTCGAGACGGCCGACGAGATCGAGCGGGTCATGGAGCGGCTCGATCCCTCGCTGCTCGGGCTCTGCCTGGACACCGGCCACTTCCGCTTCGGCGGCGCCGACCCCACGGCGTCGGTCCACGCCTATCACGAGCTGATCCGGCACGTCCACCTCAAGGACTGCAGCCGGACGGTCCTCGAGGCGGCCCGCCGGACCGAGCACGGGTTCGCCGAGGCGGTGGCGAACGGCGTCTTCACGGACCTTGGCGAGGGCGACTCGGGGATCGCCGAGGTCGTCGCCGCCCTTCGCGAGCACGGCTACCGCGGCTGGCTGGTCGTCGAGCAGGACCGCTTCCTCGGTGCGGCCGACACGTCCGTCATGGTCGTCGACAGCCAGCGCCGGAACCGCGAGTACCTGCGCGGCCTGGGCCTCTGACGGACGGCGGCCGCCGCCGGCGACCGCGGCCGGCGGCCCCGACCTCGCGCGGCTGAGGGCAGGGCCCGGTCAGAGCGCGATCGGACGCCCTTCGCGACGGGAGCGGTCGGCGGCGAGGGCGATCGCCAGCGCGGCTCGGCCGTCGCGCCCGTCCACCGCGACCGGCCGGTCCTCGACGATCGCCCGGGCGAACCCGCGGACCTGCTCGGCGAAGGCCGGCGCGAACCGGGTCATCGACGAGGGGACCGTGTCGTGGGCCAGCCCCGCCGCCGACCCGAGGATGCTCGGCGCGGTGGGCAGCAGCCCGACGAAGACCGTTCCCCGGTCGCCCATCACTTCCGTGCGGACGTCCTCCGCGTACGCGGCCGTGCGGCTCAGCTCGACGCTGCCGATGGCGCCTCCGGCGAACCGGAGGTTCACCACGGCGTTGTCGACGTCGCCCAGCGGGCCGAGCTCGGGGTGGGCGAGCCAGCTCCCGAAGGCGTGCACCTCGGCGACCTCGTCGCCGACCATCCAGCGGGCCAGGTCGAACTCGTGGATGCCCATGTCGACCATGATCCCGCCGCTCACCCGTGGGTCGCAGTAGGCGAGCGGGGGGAGCTCGGCGTCGAGCTGGAGCGACTTGAAGAGGAGCGGGCGCCCGATGGCGCCGGCCGCGATCCGCTCGCGCGCGCGCCGGTAGTCGTCGTCCCAGCGCCGCATGAACCCGACCTGCAGCCGGCAGCCGGCCCGCTCGGCCGCCTCGACGGCCGCGCTCGTCTCCTCCAGGGTGAGCGCGATCGGCTTCTCGCACAGGACGTCCTTGCCGGCCTCGACCGCCGCCCGGACCACCGCCAGGTGCTGACTCGTGGACGTCGCGACGAGGACGGCGTCGACGGCGGGGTCCGCCACGAGCTCCTCGACGCTGCCGACGGCGAGCTCGACGTCGACCTCGGTCGCGAGGCGACGAGCCGCGGCCAGATCGGCATCGGCGATCCCGACCAGCCTGGCCTCGGGCAGGCCGTGGGCGAGGATCCGGGCGTGGATCGAGCCCATCCGGCCCGCCCCGACGAGACCCAGACCGAGGCGAGCTGCCATCCGGGACTCCCTTCTCGATCGCCCTTCGACGTGCGGGCGGGCTCCCGCGCGCTGGCCCCATGGTAGTGACGTCGAGGACCCTCGCGTGAGGCCGGACGACGGGGGGCGCCGGCGGATCCCCTGGATCGCCGATCGCGGTCGCCCCCTCGGCGACCGTCCACGGGCGAGCCGGGAGACGCCATTCGTCCCCGGCCCGGCGCCGTCAGTGGCTCGCGAGGTGCTCCCCGGCCACGAGCGAGGGCCGGTAGTGCTCGCTGAGGATGCGGCCGACCGTCTCCCGTCGGCTGCGCACGCCGATCTTCTCCAAGATCGCCTTCAGATGGTCCTGGACCACGAGCGGGGCGATCTCCGGCGAGGGGCCGGCTCGATGATGACCGCGACCTTGCCGTCCGCGCTTCGCTCGAGCAGCGCGCCGTGGAGCAGCAGCCAGCGTCCGCCACGGGTCACGGCCCGGGCCCGGGCGGGACGAGGCGGTCGCTTCAGGGGCTCGGAGCGGGCCGCGGCCCCGACGGCCGGCGGCGGCGCCTGAGGAGCGCGGCGCCGCCGCAAGAGCCCGGCAGGGAGCCCTACGGGACGGGTGAGAACCGATAGATCACGCCGGCGCTGTCGCCGGTGACATAGACGTCGCCCTTCGGCCCGACGGCGACGCCGTTGAACATCCACATCGGCGGGGCACCCGGCGCGGCCGGCGTGCCGAGCCCGAGACCCGACTCCACGATCGCCTTCGCGCCAGTCGCCGGGTCGATCCGCGTCAGGCGTCCGGCGCCCGCCTCGACGACCAGCAACGAGCCGTTGCGGTCCACCGCGAGGCCCTCGGGCTGGACGAGGTCGCCGGCGACGAACGCCGGCGTCGCGAGCGTCGCCCCGTCGCGTACGAGCTGCCACACGATGCCGGTCGCCCAGTCGGCGACCCACAGGTCGTCGTCCGTGGCCGCGAGGCCCGTCGGGACGAACACGGACCCGACGCCGAGCGTCGTCCGCGCGCCGTCGGGTGCCTGGCGCACGACCGGTGCCGGGCCCAGCGC
>JAPVSP010000426.1:0-3858 GCA_047519685.1 Chloroflexota bacterium | reverse complement strand
GTGCCGGCCAGGTCCGTGACATAGAGCTCGCCGCCCTCGTCCTCGCCGAACGCGTCGATCGGCAGGCCGGTGCTCGCGACCTGGACCGGGGTCTGGCGACCTGCGACACCTGCCGCCAGGCCCCAGACGCGCCCCGAGCAGTAGTCGGCGAAGAGGTAGACCCCGCGGAGGAACGGGAAGCTCGACCCGCGGTAGACGTCGCCGCCCATGACGGCGCAGCCGAGGTCATGGCCGTACTCGGCGACAGGCAGGGTGAGGCCGGACTGGGAGCAGCCGCTGCTCGGCGAGTAGCAGTGGAAGCCCTCCATGATGCTCCAGCCATAGTCCTGGCCTCCCACGCCGGCCGAGGCGTGGTCGATCTCCTCCCAGAGGTCCTGGCCGACGTCGCCGATCCAGAGGTCCCCGGTCAGCCGATCGAACGAGAAGCGCCATGGGTTGCGCATCCCGTAGGCCCAGATCTCCGGCCGAGCGCCGGATGTCCCGACGAACGGGTTGCCGGCAGTGCCGTACTCGAGTCCGCCGTCCGGGTGATCGACGTCCAGCCGAAGGATCTTGCCAAGCAGGCTGCCCAGATCCTGCGACGTTCCCAGGACGTTGCCGGACCCGCCGCCGTCACCGGTCCCGGCGTACAGGCGACCGTCCGGTCCGAACGCCAGCTGTCCGCCGTTGTGGTTCGCGTACTGGCCGTGCGGGATGCGCAGGAGGACCCGCGCGGACGCCGGATCGGCCACGGTGGGGTCGCTGGCGGAGCGTCGGTACTCCGCGATCGTGATGTCGAAGCTCGCGAGGTCGTCCGTGTAGTAGACGTAGAAGCGGCCATCCGCGGCGTAGCCCGGGTGGAAGGCGAGGCCAAGGAGGCCGCGCTCCCCACAGCAGCTGATCAGCGAGGAGACGTCCAGGAACGGCCGGGCCAGCAGCGCACCACCCTGGACGATCCGGATCCGGCCGGTCTGCTCGACGACGAAGAGCCGGCCGCTGCCGTCGCGCGGGCTCACGACCCCGACCGGCGAGGCAAGGCCGCCGACGACGGCCTGCAGCGAGAGGGCCACGTGGGCCGGGTCTCCGCTGGCGATCGGGGTGGGGGTCGGACGTGGCGTTGGCCGTGGGGTCGGTGAGGGCGGCTTCGGCGACGGCGACGGCGAGGGCGACGGGGACGGCGACGGCGAGGGAGAGGGCGACGACGACGGGGTGGGCGAGGGCGAGGGGGACGATGAGCGGAGGTCGGTCGCGAGGGCCGAGGATGCCGATGGCGCCGGGGTGGGGGATGGGGCGCAGGCGCCGACCAGGAGGATCGTCGCCAGGAGCAGCGAGGCGCCGGCGGCGAGTCGCCTCCGCCTCCGGTATCGCCGCCTCACCTGCTCCATGCGGTCCTGCTTCCTCCGCCGACGGTCTCGCGGCCCTCGGATCCCGGTCGGTGGCCGCCGGGCCAGTGTTCCAGAAAACCGGCGGGCGCGCTCCCGGCACGACGGTCGCGCGCAGGGCCGCGGGGCGCTCCGACGGCCGCCAGCTCGGCCACCGGAGCGGGACACCTGGCGACGATCGGCACTGGCACTCCGCCGGGACGCGAGCGACGATCCTCGCGCGTCCGAGCCCGAGCACACCTGGAGTCGACACGATGGATGCCCGCGAGATCCTGGAACAGGCGCGCGATGCGATGAGCGTGAAGCGCGTCTTCGGCGAGCCGTATGAGAAGGACGGGGTCACGGTCATCCCGGTCGCGAAGATCATGGGCGGGGCGGGCGGAGGGAGCGGCCCGGCACCCGAAGGTGGAGCGGCCACGACCCCCGGCGAGCCCGGCGCGACCCCCATGGGTACGGGGTGGGGCTACGGCCTGGGTGCGTCGCCCGCCGGTGTGTACGTGATCCGCGGCAGCGAGGTCGAGTGGAAGCCGGCCATCGATGTCAACCGCCTCGCCGTCCAGCGGGCTCTCGTGGCCGTCGTCGCGCTGCTCGTCGTTCGCTCGTTCATCAAGGCCGTCTGGCGCCGCTGAGGATCGGTGGCCCGCGCCGCGGCGCGTCCCGCTCGCGCATGAGGCGCGCACGAGGGGCGCTCGCCGTCGTCAACCCGGCGCCGCGCCGCTCAACCGCTGGGCGAACGTCTGGAGGGGCAGGCGGACGGCACAGGTCGCCTCGCTCGGCGTGTACTCGCAGGCGCTGGGGTCGATGACATCGTCGAAGATGCTCACCTTCGACACGTGGAGCGTCCAGCGGCCGGCCGGCGACTGGATGACACCGCGGACGATCGAGCGGGCCGTGAGGTACCCGGCGGCGCGAACGATCGAGACGAGCTCGGCGTCGAACCCGCCGCCGACGTAGGCCATCGAGTCGACGGGCACCCCGAGCGCCGCCTCGAGCGCACGCCGCGCCTCGGTCACCTGGAAGCGCATGACCGCGGGCGTGGCCGGCGCCTGACCGGGCACCCCGGCGAGCTGGACGTGGTCCACGTCGTGCGCCCCGATGCCCATCCCGGCGTCCGCCAGCTGGCGGGCCAGCGCCGCGCTGAAGCGCCCGTCCTCGAGCCATGAGCTGGTGATGTAGAACTCAGCGACCATCCCGCGGGCCTGGAGCATCGGCAACAGGGTCGAGGCCCATTCGGCGTAGCCGTCGTCGAAGGTGAGGATGACGGGTCGGGCCGGCAGGGGGACGCCACCGTCCCAGTGGGCTGCCAGGTCGCGCGGCAGGATCGTGGTGTAGCCGTCAGCCTGCAGGCGGTCCAGCTGGGCGGCCAGCGCCCAGGGCAGGACGTCGTCGGCCAGGAAGCTCCGTTTGCGACTGTCCGTCCAGGTCGCGTACTCGGCCGGGATCGGGAGGACCCGGTGGTAGTACAGGACCGGGACGGTCACCGATGGACCCGTCGTCACGACCGGCCAGGACGACGCGAGCGCGCTCGGAGACGGCGCCGCGCTGCCGCTGGGCGACGGGCTCGGGGGCGCCGACGGGAGGACGGTCTCAGGCGGCGAGGTCGCGATGGCCCCGCTCGGGCCGGCGACGGTCCGGGACGGAGAGCCGCAGCCGGCGACGAGCAGCAGCGCCAGGAGGAGTGCGGCGACCTGCCGGCTCGGCGGTCCGTGCGGTCGCCGGTCCTCGGCGCCGGCCTCCGGCCGACGGGTCCGCCGGTCAGTTCTCGGTCGGCAGGTGGACATAGGCCGACTGGATGCCGACGCGGCCGGGTCCGGTGAAGCGGTTGAAGATGAGGTTACCGCTCCCGCCGAAGATCCCGGTCTTGAGCCCGTAGACCTGCTGCTGCATCTGGACCGCCGCGTCGCGGTAGACCCAGCCGCCGGCCTCCACATCGATCTGCTCGCCTGGCTCGAGCGTCTTCTCGAACACGTTGCCGTACCCGTGCAGCCAGACGATCCCCTCGAACCCCTGGGCCTCGAACCGGTCCACGAAGAACCCGGTGCCCCCGAAGAGCATGTTCGAGACGCCCTTCACCCGGTTGAATGTGTAGGCGACGTTGTCGGTCGCGGCCAGGAACTGATGCTCGCGGACCTGGATCGCCTGCCCCGGCGTCAGGTGGAGCGGGAGGACGTGCCCCGGATCGTCACGGGAGAACGCGATCTCGCCCGGCGACTGGGTCTCGGTCATGAAGATCGGCATGCCGGCGATGACGCGCTTGAACGAGCCGCCCAGCTGGTGCATGCCGATCTGGAGGCCAGGGTCCTTCCAGAGCACGACATGGTGCTCGAAGAAGACGCGATGCGAGCCATCGAGCCGGATGTGCAGGACCGGCACGAGCTCGCCGTCGATGCGGTAGACGAGGCCCGGTCCGCGGCCCTCCTCGACGTGGGTGGGCAGGAGGGTGGGCGGCTGCGGCACGGGACGTCTCCTCTGCGGCGCTCTCCCGCCGATGGTGGCG
>JAPVSP010000425.1:0-13129 GCA_047519685.1 Chloroflexota bacterium | reverse complement strand
GCCAGCAGGTCGGCGAGCTCCTTGACGGTCAGCGTCGCCGGGAGCTCGATGGCCCCCTTCTCGCGGACCTCGGCGACGCCGACGGACGACTGGGCGACCGCGGCGTCGCGACGCGGTGGCTTGCGCGGGCCTCGCCGGCCGCGGGTGCCGCTCCTACTCCTGGCCACGGGCTCCTCCTTCGATGATCAGATGGTCGCTGGCTCCCGCCTCGAGCATCGCGCGGAGCTCGGGCGGCAGCGGGGTCCGGAGCGCTCGGCCGAGGGCTCCCTTCGTCGAGGCGGTCCGCCAGCACGATCCGTCGGCGCACAGATAGGCGCCGCGACCGGCCAGCCGGCCGGTGTCGTCGCGAACGACCCGGCCCTCGGGGGTGCGGACGATCCGGACGAGCTCGCGCTTCGGGCGAGCCGTGCGGCACGCCACGCAGGTCCTGGTCGGGACCGGGCGGGGCTGCGGGTCAGCGGGCACGCGGCCTACGACGACACCCCCTCGTCGGGGGCGGCCGCCCTGCGGCTCCGCGTCGCCCGCTTCGGCCGCTCCGCGACCGTCGCCTCGGTCGGGCCGGGGGCCTCCGTCGCCGGCGCCGCCTCCGTCGCCGGCGCCTCCGTCACCAGCGCCGCCTCGACCGGCGCGATCGGCCCTGGGGTCGACGCCAACGCCGCCTCGGCGGCACGGGCCGCTTCGGCGACGGACACGTCGCTCCGGATGTCGATCCGCCAGCCGGACAGCCGGGCCGCCAGCCGGGCGTTCTGGCCCTCTCGACCGATGGCCAGCGAGAGCATCCGCTCCGGCACGGTGACGCTCGCGATCCGGTGCGCCTCGTCGATGTCGACCGACAGGACCTGCGCCGGGCTCAGGGCGTTGGCCACGAACACGGCCGGGTCGTCGCTCCAGGGGATGACGTCGATCTTCTCCCCGCCCAGCTCGGCGACCACCGCCTGGACGCGGGCGCCACGCTGGCCGACGGTCGCGCCGACCGGGTCGAGGCCCTCCTGGCGGGAGGCCACGGCCACCTTCGACCGGCTGCCCGCCTCGCGGGCGATCGCCTTGATCTCGACAGTCCCGGCGTGGATCTCGGGCACCTCGAGCTCGAAGAGGCGGCGCAGGAACCCCTTGTGGGTCCGCGAGATGTAGATCTGCGGCCCCTTCGTCGCGCGTCGGACCTCCAGGACGTACGCCTTGACGTTCTGGCCGATCCGGTAGTGCTCGAGCGGCGACTGCTCGGTCGTGGCCAGGATCGCCTCGACGCCCTTGCCCACGTCGAGGATGATCGCCCGCGGCTCGACGCGATTGACCGTCCCGGTGATGAGCTCGCCCTCGCGGCTGGCGAACTGGTCGAACACGACGTCGCGCTCGGCCTCGCGCAGCCGCTGGAGCACGACCTGCTTGGCGGTCTGGGCGTGGATCCGCCCGAAGGCTTCCTGGTCGAGCTGCTGGTACTCCACCAGGTCCCCGATCTTGGCCGCGGGATCGTGCTGGAGAGCCTCCTCGAGGGTGAACTCGGTCAGGGGATCCTCGACCTCACCGACGACGGTCTTGGCCCGGAACACGCGGATCTTGCCGGTCTCGGCGTCGATCCGGACGTGGATGTCCTCGTCGCCGCCGACCCGCCGGTAGGCCGACTGGATCGCCTCCTCGACGGTCCGGATCAGCTGCTCACGGGGGACCTGCTTCTCGGCGTTGAGCTGTAGGAGGGCGCCCACGAAATCCCGACTCATGCTGCGCCTCCATCATCCGTCGACGTCAGAACGGCTCGACACAAAGAAACGTGGGGGTCACCCACGCTCGGAGCGGCCGTTCGATCTTGGCGCGGAGTATACACCCGGACCCGTGGACCGCCAACGGGCTCGTCGCGGCGAGTGGGGCCCGCTCGCTCAGCCGGGCGTCGTGCCGACCGGGGTGGGGGCCGCCGGGAACCGGCGAGCCACATACGCCTCGAGGATCTCGATGAACTCGGCGACCAGGCCCTCGCCACGCAGCGTCCGGTCGAGCCGCCCGTCGATGAACACCGGCGCGACCGGCTCCTCGAACGTCCCCGGCAGGCTGATCCCGATGTCGGCGTGCTTGCTCTCGCCGGGGCCGTTCACGACGCAGCCCATGACCGCGACCCGCAGGTCCTCGGCTCCCGGGTGGGTCTCGCGCCACTCCGGCATCCGGTCCTTCAGGTACCGCTGGATGTCGCGGGCCATCTCCTGGAAGAACGTGGAGGTCGTCCGACCGCAACCCGGGCAGGCGGACACCTGGGGCAGGAACGAGCGCAGCCCGAGCGACTGGAGGATCTGCTGGGCCACCTCCACCTCGAGCTCGCGCGGGGCGCCGGGCTCGGGCGTCAGGGAGACCCGGACCGTGTCGCCGATCCCCTCGTTGAGCAGGATGGCGAGGCCCGCGCTCGAGGCCACCATGCCCTTCATGCCCATGCCCGCCTCGGTCAGGCCGAGATGGAGCGGCAGGTCCGTCCGCGCCGCGAGCCGCCGATACGTGTCGACGAGGTCGCGGACGCCCGAGACCTTCGCCGAGAGGATGATCCGGTCGTGCCGCAGGCCCGTCTCCTCCGCGAGCTCGGCGGAGCGGATCGCAGACTCGACCATGGCGTCGATCATGACGTCGCGCGAGTCGCGCGGCTCGGCCAGCCTGGCGTTCGCCTCCATCAGCTCGGTCAGGAGCTGCTGGTCGAGCGAGCCCCAGTTCACGCCGATGCGGACTGGCTTGTCGTTGTCGAGCGCGACCCGGACGATGGTCTGGAAGTTCGCGTCGTGGTGCTTCGTGCCGACGTTGCCCGGGTTGATGCGGTACTTCGCGAGCAGCCGGGCCGTCTCGGGGTACCCCACGAGCAGCTTGTGGCCGTTGTAGTGGAAGTCGCCGATGACCGGGACGTCGACGCCGAGCCCGCGCAGCTTGCGGATCGTCTCCGGGACGGCCGCGGCGGCGGCCTCGGTGTTGACCGTCACGCGGACGAGCTGGCTGCCGGCATGGGCGAGCCGGGCGACCTGGAGCGCGGTCGCATCGGCGTCCGCGGTGTCGGTGTTCGTCATCGACTGGACGACGATCGGGTGGGCAGAACCGACGAGGACACCCCCGACGTCGACGCTGACCGTCGGCCGTCGCCGCGGTCGGATGGCGTCGGGACCGCTCACTGGACGACGCCGCCGAGGCGGGCGATGTCGAACACCGTGATCCAGATGAGGAACGCGAACAGGAACGCGAAGCCCACCAGGTACGTCAGCTGCTCGGCCCGGATGCTGACCCGGGCGCCGGCGATCGCCTTGATGATGAGCATGAGCATCCGGCCTCCGTCGAGGGGCGGGAATGGCAGGACGTTGACCAGCGCGAGGTTGGCCGACAGGAGACCGGCCATGTACAGCGTCGCCACCGGTCCGGCCTGCCAGAACACCACGGTGACCTGCTCCGCGATGCCGACCGGCCCCGCGACGGGCGGCGGCTGGGTCGGCTGGGTGGCGATGGACCGCACGAGCTGACCGAGCCCGTCGAGGATCAGCCCGAAGGCCGAGACGGTCCGGCCGACGCCCATCGTCCCGGCCTCGATCGGCGTCCTCGTGAACGTCTGGTCGAGGATGACGGCCTTGAGATCGGTCACCCCGAGGGCGCCCTTGTCGGGGGCGAGCTCGGCGGGCGAACGAAGCGTGACGGCGACCTCCGACGCCTTGCCGGAGACGTCCTCGAGGCCGAGCGTGACTCGCTGGCCGGCCTTCGCCCGGAGATCCTCGACCATCGCCCTCGGGCCGTCGATGCGGTCGTACCGCCTCCCGTCGACGGAGATCAGACGGGCGCCGGCGGTCAACCCGGCCGCGGCAGCGGGCGAGCCCGACTGCACGCCGCCGACCTGGATGGCCACCGTCTCCTGGGGCAGCCAGGCGACCGCGATCATGATCGCCACGGCCAGCAGGAGGTTCATCACGACGCCGGCCACGAGGATCGCCTGCTTCGTGAGGAACGGCGCCCGGGTGAACGATCTGGGGTCGTCCGGCTCCCCGTCCTCCCCTTCGAGCTTCACGAAGCCCCCGATCGGCAGCAGGTTGAACGTGTAGAGCGTCTCGCCGTCCGACCGGAGCACCTTCACGCGCGGCGGGAACCCGATGCCGAACTCGTGGACCCGGACCCCGGCACGTCGGGCCGCGATGAAGTGCCCCAGCTCGTGAACGAGCACCAGCACGCCCAGGATGACGACGAAGAGGACGACCCCGAAGATCCCCTGCAGGAGCCCGACCATCAGACCGCGCGCCCCGAGCGGACCGGCGCCGCGAGGGCGGCCCGGACCTCGCCGTCGAGCTCGACGAGCGCGTCGAGGTCTGGCGACGCGTCACCGCCGATGCCGAAACGCGTCACCGCCGTCTCGAGCAGCCGCGCAATGCCCGCGAAGTCGAGGGTCCCTTCCAGGAACCGCGCAACGGCCACCTCGTCGGCCGCGATGAGCGCGGCCGATGCGCGAGGGCCGAGCCGACCGGCCTCGCGGGCGATCCGAAGCGCCGGGAAGCGGTCCTCGTCAGGGCGACGGAACTCGAGGCGACCCGTCGCGACGAGGTCGGGCGGCGCCGCCGGCGAGGCGAGCCGCTCCGGGTAGGTCATGGCGTACTGGATCGGGAGGCGCATGTCCGGGGTGCCCAGCTGGGCCTTCAGCGAGCCGTCGATGAACAGGACGGCCGAGTGCACGACGCTCTGCGGGTGGATCACCACCTCGATCGCCTCGTACGGGACATCGTACAGCCAGTGCGCTTCGATCACTTCCAGACCCTTGTTCGCCAGCGTCGCCGAGTCGATCGTGATCTTCCGCCCCATCCGCCAGGTCGGGTGGCGGAGCGCCCGCTCCGGCGTGACCGCGGCGAGCTCCTCGGGCGGCAGGTCGAGGAACGGACCGCCCGAGGCGGTGAGGATCAGACGGTCGACCCCAGCCATCCCTTCGCCTGCCAGGCACTGCCAGATCGCCGAGTGCTCGGAATCGATCGGGCGGAGCCAGGCGAGCGGGGTCGCGAGCGGATCGGTCGGTCGGGTCCCGGCGACCTCGGAGGCGAGCGCCCGCGCGAGCGGCATCACCAGGTGCCCGCCGGCGACGAGCGTCTCCTTGTTCGCTGTCGCGACCACCATGCCGGCGGCCAGGGCCGCGAGCACCGGCCGGAGGCTCACGATGCCGCCCGTCCCGACGACGACGAGATCCACGTCGTCGCGGGTCGCCAGCCCCTCGAGGGCATCCGCGCCCTGGACCCGCGCGCTGCCGGTCGGGAGCTCGAGCAAGGCCGTCGCGTCGGCGAGGGCGACCGCCGCCGGACGGAGCCGGGCGACCTGGTCGGCGAGGAGCCCGGCGTTCCGGCCGGCCGCCAGGGCGACGGCCCGGAACCGCTCCGGGTGGAGCGCGAGGACGTCGACGACCTGCCGGCCGATCGAGCCGGTCGAGCCGAGCAGGGCGACGCCGAGCGGGCGGCGGTCGTCCGCCACGGCGCGACGCTCAGCCGAGGAGCGCGAGGACATAGAGGGTGACGACCGGGGCGGCGAAGAGGAACGAATCGACGCGGTCGAGGATCCCGCCGTGGCCGGGGATCAGGTTCGACGAGTCCTTGGCGCCGGCCGCGCGCTTGAGCATCGACTCGGCGAGGTCGCCGGCCTGGGCGGCCAGGCCCAGCAGCGGCCCGAGGAGGAGAGCGTGAACGACCGGCTGGCCGGTCGCCCACAGCCCGAGGGCGACGACGACGCCGGCGACCACCAGCCCGCCGATCAGGCCGGCATAGGTCTTCGATGGCGAGATGTGGGTGAGGAACCTCGCCCGACCGTAGCGCCGGCCGATGAAGTACGCACCCGTGTCGTACGCCCAGACCCCGAGGACGAGGACGAGGATCCAGGCCCGGTCGGTGGTCAGCGCGCCGGCCGGAGCGGACCGGGGCAACGGCGGGGCCACCTGGCCGAGCCGGACGAGGAAGCCGAGCTGCGCGACGTAGAGCGCCCCGAACACCGTCGTCATCCAGGTCGCGAGTCCGTCCCTCGGGTCGGGGCGGAGGAACGCCCCGACGGCGACGAGGACGAGCCCGATCGAGCCGAGGAGCAGCCCGCTCCCGGCGAGCTCCGGGTACGTCGCCGCATCGAACGAGACCGCGATGGCCAGGGCGACGATGACCGCGAAGGCGAGACCCAGCCAGGGCAGCGTGGGGTAGCCCGCCGCGCGCAGGAGCCGGAAGACCTCGACCGCGGCGAACGCCACCACGACGGTGACGAGGATCGTGATCGCCGCGCCACCCACGAGCAGGACCACGAGCAGCGCTGGGATGAGGACGGCCGCACTGACGGCGCGATCGCGGAGCACCGGGATCAGCGCCCGAACCGGCGGGTCCGGCTCGCGAACTCCAGGATCGCCGCGTCGAACGCCTGGGGCCCGAAGTCGGGCCAGAGCACCGGGCTCGAGAGGAACTCGGCGTACGCGGACTGCCAGATCAGGAAGTTCGACAGCCGCTCCTCGCCCCCGGTCCGGATGACCAGGTCGGGGTCGGGCAGGCCGGCCGTGTACAGGGCGTCGGAGATCGCCGACTCGTCGATCCGCTCGGGTGGCATCCCGCTCGAAGCCAGACGCCGGAACGCGTCGACCAGCTCGGTCCGGCCGGCGTAGTTGAACGCGATGTTGAGCTGGAGCCGGGTGCCGCCGACGGTCGCCCCGAGGCCGCTCTCGATCGAGCGGCGAGTCTGGGCCGGCAGCTCGTCGAGGCGGCCGAGGAGGCGGACCCGCACACCCTGTGCCCTGAGCTCAGGGGTCTCGTCCCGGATCGCGGCCTCGAGGAGGGCGAAGAGCCCGGCCACCTCGTCGTCCGAGCGCGCCCAGTTCTCGCGGCTGAACGCGTAGAGCGTGAGCACCGGGACGCCCCGCTTCACGGCGTGCTTCAGGAGTCCCCGGATCGCCTCGACGCCGGCAGCGTGACCCTCGAGCTCGGAGACCCCGTGCGCCCGTGCCCAGCGCCGGTTGCCGTCCATGATGATCGCGACGTGCCGCGGCATCTCCGAGGGAGGCACCAGCAGCTCGACCTCGGAGCCGCCGGCCCGCTCGACCGGCGCCACCTCGCCCGGCTCGTGGGCGATCGGCAGCGCGTCGGTGGGTCTGGCGAGCGGCCGGGCCACTAGACCTCCAGGACCTCCTGCTCCTTGTGGCTCCCGATCCGATCGACGTCGGCGATGGACCGGTCGGTGAGCCGTTGAAGGGTCTCGAGCTCCCGGCGCACCTCGTCGGCGCCCAGGGTCCCGTCGCGCTCCTCCTTCCTGAGGTCGTCGGCGGCCTCGCGGCGGAGGTTGCGGATCTCGACCCGGGCCTCCTCCATCCGCCGGTGGACCATCCGGACGATGTCGCGCCGGCGCTCCTCGGTGAGCGGCGGGATGTTCAGGCGCACGACCGTCCCGTCGACGTTCGGCATCAGCCCGATGTCGCTCTTGATGATCGCTTTCTCGATCGCCCCGAGGACGGCCCGGTCCCACGGCTGGATGACGATCTGGTGCGGCTCCGGGACGCTGATGCCGGCCAGCTGGTTGAGGGCGGTCTGGGTCCCGTAGTAGTCGACGTGGATCCGCTCGACGAGGCCCGTCGAGGCCCGGCCGGTCCGGACCCCCGACAGGTCGCGCTCCATCACCTCGACCGCCCGGGCCATCTTCTTCTCGGCGGCGGAGAGGACCTCGCTGCTCATCGGGGCTCGGCTCCCTGGGGGTTCGACGAGATCCGCGTGCCGACGGGCTCGCCGAGAGCCACCCGAGTGACGTTATCCGGCTGGTTGAGGTCGAAGACCACGATCGGCAGGTCGTTCTCCATGCACAGCGACACGGCCGCCGCGTCGAGGACCTTGAGCTGGTCGCGGAGCAGGTCGGCGTAGCCGAGCTCGACGTAGCGTCGGGCGCCCGGGTTGAGCGCCGGGTCGGCGTCGTACACGCCGTCGACCTTCGTCGCCTTGAGGAGCACCTCGGCACCGATCTCGACGGCCCGCAGGGCGGCCGCGGTGTCGGTCGTGAAGTATGGATTGCCGGTACCGGCCACGAACAGCGTGACCCGGCCCTTCTCGAGGTGGCGAACGGCGCGGCGTCGGATGTACGGCTCCGCGATCTCGTTCATGGCGATGGCGCTCATCACCCGGGTCGGGACGCCGACCCGCTCGAGCGCGTCCTGCAGCGCGAGCCCGTTCATCACCGTCGCCAGCATGCCGATGTAGTCGCCGGTCGCGCGGTCCATGCCGCGCGCCGCCGCCGCGAGGCCGCGGAAGATGTTGCCGCCGCCGACCACGATCCCGACCTCGACGCCCAGGCGATGGACCTCGGCGACCTGGCCCGCGATGAACGAGCAGAACTCAGGATCCACGCCATATTGGCGCGACCCCAGGAGCGCCTCGCCGGACAGCTTGAGGAGGATCCGCCGGTAGCGCAGCGAGCCGCCGTCACGCGAAGCGACGGCCAGCTGGCCGTCCTCGCTCACAGGTCCTCCCCGAGGGCGAACCGGGCGAACCGGGCGACCCGGATGTTCTCGCCGATCGTCGCGATCCGCTCGGTGATGAGCTCGCGAACGCTGCGCTCCTCGTCACGGAAGGGCTGCTCGACGAGGCAGACCTCCTTGAACCATTTCTTCAGCTGACCCTCGACGATCCGCTCTCGGATCTCGGCCGGCTTCCGCTGGACCTCCTCGTCGGCGAGGAGAGCGCTGCGCTTGGCCTCGAGGTCCTCGACGGGGATCCGATCGACGTCGACGTACAGCGGCGCCAGCCCGGCGACCTGCACGGCCAGGTCGCGGACGAGTCGCTGGAATTCGTCCGTCCGGGCCACGAAGTCCGTCTCGCAGTTGACCTCGATGAGCACGCCCACTCGGCCACCGGTGTGGATATAGCTGCCGACGAGGCCCTCGCGCGCCTCGCGACCGGCCTTCTTCGCGGCCGCCGCGAGTCCGCGCTCGCGGAGCAGTGCGACGGCCGCCTCGAGGTCGCCGCCCGTCTCCTCGAGCGCGCGCTTGCAGTCCATGAAGCCCGCGCCGCTCCGCTCGCGCAGCTCCTTGACGGCATCCGCGCTGATCGTCGCCATTCGGTCCTCCAGTCGAGCGGGCGGATCACCGCCCGCGGATGCGTGGTCGGTCGGCTCGTGACCGCGGCTCAGCTCTCGGCGACCCCGCCCGTCGCGTCCTCCTCGCTCGACTCGGCGGCGCGACGGACGGTGGGCCGACCGGCGGTGCGGGCCCCGGGCAGCAGCTCCTCCTCCTCGGCGTCCGGCTCGAAGGTCAGCGCCGCGCCACCCGCCAGTGCCGCGACCAGCTCGTCGGAGGCGGCCGACTCGAACTCCGGCTCGGTCGCGGCCGCCAGCTCGATCTCCGGCTCCGGCTCAGCCGCGCGGGCGGTTCGCTCGCGGGCGCCCTCGAGGCACGCGTCGGCGACGAGCGCGCAGAGCAGGCGGATGGCCCGGATCGCATCGTCGTTGGCCGGGATGATGTAGTCGAGCTCGTCGGGATCGACATTGGTGTCGCCGGTGCCGACGACCGGGATCTCGAGCTTGTTCGCCTCGGTCACGGCGATCCGCTCGCGGTGAGGGTCGACGATGAACACGGCACCGGGCAGCCGCTTCATCCGGCGGATCCCGCCGAGCATCGCCTGGAGTCGGGACAGCTCCTCCCCGAGCTTGGCGGCCTCCTTCTTGGGCAGCCGCTCGAACTCGCCGTTCTGCTGGCGCGCCTCGAGCTGCTCGAGCAGCCCGATCCGCTTCTTGATCGTCACGAAGTTGGTGAGCATCCCGCCCAGCCAGCGCTTGGTCACATAGGGCTGGCCGGCCCGGGTCGCCTCCTCGGCGAGGGGCTCCTGTGCCTGCTTCTTGGTCCCGATGAACAGGACGCTGTCGCCACGGGCGACGGTCTCGCGCACGAAGTCCAGGCCGAGATCGAGTCGCTGGACGGTCTGGGCCAGATCGATGATGTGGATCCCGTTGCGCTCCGCGAAGATGTAGGGGCGCATCTTGGGATTCCAGCGACGCGTCTGGTGGCCGAAGTGGACGCCGGCCTCCAGGAGCTGCCGCATCGAGACGGACGGCACGGGGATTCCTCCTGCACGGTTCGTTCCGCCGCGGACCCCGTCGCCGGGGGCCGCCGCCGTCTCGAGGGGGCCCGAGATCCGGTCGTCGGCACCGTCCCGGTCGGAGCGGTCCGCGTGTGTGCTCCGCCCGGGATCCCCGGGCGGGCGATCGAAGGCCGCGCTTCCGCGGCCCGGCGGAGTGTAGCACAGGGTCCCGGGCGGTCCTTCGAGAGGGACCGGCCGCTCCGGCTGGCTCCGGCGCGGGGTGTCGGCCGGCCCCTTGGCTCCCGCTACGCCGCCAGGACGTCCCGATAGTGCCGCACCACGGGCGGCCCGCCCGTCGTCAGGGCGGGCTCGACGACCAGCAGGTCGAGGGCGGGTGGCAGTCGCGGGATCGGCCGGCCGTCCGGCAGGCGTCCCCCGTCGAGCAGGCGCCCCAGGCCGGCTCGCAGGCGGGCGCGCTTCCGCGGGCCGACGGTCTCCTCGGGCAGCCCGTAGTCACGGCGGGCCCGCCAGCGGACCTCGACGACGACCAGACGGGCCGGCGGCCCAGGGTCGACGGCGACCAGATCGAGCTCGCTCCGGCCGACGTGCAGGTCCCGCGCGAGCACCGTCCAGCCCGCCGCCGCGAGCTGCCCCGCGGCCAGCTCTTCCGCCGCATCGCCCGCCCGTTGCGCCGCCGTCCGTCGCGCCGGTCCACCCTGTCGATCCACCCCGCGATCGTGACAGGTGCGGCTCACCGGACGCTTATCGCCCCTCGGCCCGGGCCAGCGCGCCGGGCCGGCCGCCTCTCCTCAGGCTCCGGGCTCGTGCTCGGACCGCTCCGCGCGCCGTTCCATCGGCCCGCCGTCCGGCCGATCCTCCGGCTCGGCGCCGGAGACGACCTCGATCGCGCCGTCCTCCGCGCCGATCTCCCCGCCGACCGCCCAGAAGCCCAGCTGGTCCACCGCGGCGACCGACGCGAACGTCCGCCGATGGATCGGCGTGAACCCACGGGCGGCCAGGCCCGCGCGATGCTCGGGCGCCGCGTAGCCCTTGTTGGAGGCAAGCCCGTAGCCGGGGTAGCGGCCGTCGTACTCCACCATCAGCCGATCGCGGGCCACCTTCGCCACGATCGATGCCGCCGCCACCGAGGCGCACAGCCGGTCGGCGTCGACGATGACCCGCTGCGGAAGATGGAGGTCGGGCAGGGCGAGGGAGCCGTCGAAGAGCAGGATGTCGGGTCGGATCGAGAGGCGGCTCGCCGCCAGCTGGGCGGCCAGCAGCGTCGCCTGGAGGATGTTGATCCGGTCGATGACCCCCGGCTCCACCCCGGCCACGGCCCAGGCGACCGCGTGCGCCCGGATGTCCGCGTCGAGGCGCTCACGCTCCTCGGCCTTCAGCAGCTTCGAATCGCGCAGGCCCAGCGGGACCCAGCCGAGCGGCAGGATGACCGCCCCGGCGACCACGGGGCCGGCGAGGCAGCCGCGGCCGACCTCGTCGATGCCGGCTACGAACCGGAAGCCTTGCGATGTGAGCCAGCGCTCCTCGGTCTGGTCCGGATCGAGTCGAGGGCGGAACCAGCCAGGCGGATGGCGCCGGTCGGCCGCGTTGGTCGTCGGCGCCAGGGATGGCCGGGCGGTGCGGGCCGCCGCCCGGGCGTGTGCGCCCGGGTCGAGCGGTCGGGCCAGGGTCGCGTGTCGGGACGAGCGGGCCATCGGTCGCCCGCCCCGGCGTCAGCCGTTCTGGCGGCGCTCGCGGAGCGTCGCGGCCTTGCCGATGCGCTTGCGCAGGAAGTACAGCTGGGCCCGGCGGGCGACGCCGTGGCGGACGACCTCGATCTTCTCGATCCGCGGGCTGTGGATCTTGAAGGTGCGCTCGACGCCGACCCCGCTGGCGATGCGGCGGACGGTGATCGAGCGGGTGATCCCGCCGCCGCGGAGCCGCATGACGGTGCCCTCGAAGACCTGGATCCGCTCGCGATTGCCCTCGACGACCTTCGCCGACACGCGCACCGTGTCGCCCGGCGCGAGCTCGGGGATGTCGGTACGGAGCTGGTCGGAGACGACTTCGTCGAGGACGTTCACGCGGCGGTCCTTGGTCACTGGGCAGCGCGGCGCTGCAGGCTGATCATGCATGACGGACGCCGCGGGTCGCGGCCGACGCGGGAGTATAGCACGGGGCCGCGGTCGGGCCGGCGCCGGGCCCGTCAGCCAGACGTGTCCACGGCCCCGTCGAGGGCCTCCGGGGCGTCGGCCAGCCGATCGGCCCGCAGCTCCTCGAGGATGGACGCCTCCTCCGTCGTGAGCACCCGGCCATCGAGCAGGTCCGGCCGCCGCTCGAGGGTGCGCCTGAGCGACTCGCGGAGGCGCCAGCGCCGGACCTGCGCATGGTGACCGGAGACGAGCACCCGCGGGACGTCGGCGCCGTGGAACGATGAGGGTCGCGTGTACTGCGGGTACTCGAGGAGACCGGCGGCGAACGACTCCTCGGCCGTCGATGCCGCGTCGATCGCGCCCGGCAGCAGCCGCAGGACCGCATCGATGACGACGAGCGCGGGCAGCTCGCCGCCACTCAGGACGTAGTCCCCGATCGATAGCTCGAGATCGACCAGGTCTCGGATCCGCTCGTCCACCCCCTCGTAGCGCGGGCAGATGAGCACGAGGTGCGGGCGGGCGGCGAGGTCGGCCGCCCGTGCGTGGCGGAAGGCCTCGCCGCCCGGATCGAGCAGGATGACCGTCGAGTCCGGTCGCCGGAGCTCGTCGAGGGCCGCGGCGACCGGCTCGACCCGGAGGACCATCCCGGCGCCGCCACCGTAGGGATAGTCGTCCACGCTTCGGTGGCGGCCGAGGCCCCAGCGTCGCAGGTCGCGGACGCGGACGATCCCCAGCCCTTGCTCCAGGATCCGGCCCGGGATGCTCGCGGCCAGCGGGCCCTCGACCATCGCGGGGAAGAGCGTCAGGACATCGATCTCGAGTGGCATCGGGTCACCGACCGGGGTCGACCGCAGGGTCGCGGACCGCGGCGGCCCCGGGTCCCGCCGCGTCCGGAGCGGCAGGGCCGGCGCCTGCCCCGCCGTCGGCGGGACCGCGTCGGGCGGCCGCCCGGTCCGCTTCGCGGCGAGTCCGCCGGCCGCGCGG
>JAPVSP010000424.1:0-3995 GCA_047519685.1 Chloroflexota bacterium | reverse complement strand
CTCGCGCTCGTCGGCATCGCCTTCAACGGCTCGGCGATCGTCGTCAACGGCGGTCGGATGCCGATCTGGCTGCCGAGCCTCACCGCGGCGGGCCTGTCGCCCGCCGACGTCACGCGCCCGTTCCACGCGCTCCTGGATCCGCCCCTCGACGCCAGCTTCCTCCTCCACGCCGGCCCGCTGACCGACATCATCCCCATCCCCCTCCCGATCCCGCTGATCCAGAACGTCGCGTCGGTGGGGGACCTGTTCCTGGCGGCGGGGCTCGCCTTCTTCCTGTTCGCCACGCTCGTTCGCGTGCCGGCGGAGCCGGAGGTCGGCCCGCTGACCGGCCTGGCCGGCTCGGCGCGGCTCCCGCGGGGGCTGGTGCCGATCGTCGAGCGCGGGCAGGTCCGACCCGAGACGGGCCTGGCCGCCGGGCTGGCGGAGGCGTCGGCACTCGAACGACCCCTCGTCCTGGCCGGGCCGGCGACCGGCCTTGCGGCCCCCGCCCTCGCCCCCCTCGACCTCGAGGGCAGCGTGGCGGCCGGGGCTCTCGTCCGCCCGCGCCCGACCCCGGAGATCCTCGAGCGGGCACGGGGCCACCCGTACGTCAGGCTGGCGCTCAACGGCCCCTTCTCGGCCATGTGGACCGGGCAGCTGATCAGCCTCTTCGGCGACCGCGTGCATCAGCTGGCGCTGGCGTTCCTGGTCTACCAGGCCACGAACTCGCCGATCGCGGTCGGGCTCGTCTACGTCGCCGCCACGGTCCCCAATCTCCTGTTCGGGCCGGTCGCCGGGACGCTCGTGGACCGCTGGGACCAGAAGCAGGTGATGATCGTCTCGGACCTGCTCAGGGCCTCGGCCGTCCTGCTCATCCCGATCGCGGCCGTCCTGAACCTCGCCCTCGTCTACCCGCTGGTATTCCTCGTCACGGCCATCTCGATCTTCTTCCGTCCCGCGCGGGAAGCGGTCAGGCCGCGGATCGTCCGTGAGGACGAGCTGCTCACCGCGAACTCCGCGACCTGGCTCGGTGAGACCCTCGCCGACATCGTCGGCTACCCACTCGCCGGCCTCTTCGTGGCGTTCCTCGGCACGTCCGTGCCCCTCGCCTTCTGGCTCGACGCCGCCACCTACGTCGCGTCGGCGGTCCTCATCGCGGCGGTGGCGATCCCGCCGGTCGTCCGGAGCCAACCGGTCATCGCCGGCGTCCGGGCCGTCGTCGACGACCTCCTCGCCGGCTGGCGCTTCCTCCGGCAGGAGACGGTCCTGCTGGCCAACACCGTCCAGGGTGTCGCCGGCCAGTTCACGACCGGCTTGATGCTCACGCTCACCCCGATCTACGCCCGCGAGGTCATCGCGCACGGCTCGCTCGACTGGCCCGGCGCGTACGGGCTGCTCGAGACCTCGCTCGGCATCGGCAACCTGATCGGCGGGCTCGTCATCGGCCTGCTCGGGGCACGGCTCGCGAAGGGCCGCCTCGTGACGATCGGCTACAGCGTGGCAGGCCTGTGCACACTCGGGCTCGCGTTCGTGGGCGACCTGCCGTTGGCGTTCGGGCTGCTGCTCGGTGGCGGGATCGCCAACATGGTGTACATCATCCCGAGCCAGACGCTCTTCCAGGAGCGAGCCCCGGCGGACATGATCGGGCGCGTCGTCGGCTTCCGGTTCGCGCTCGTGTTCGGCGCCCTGACCATCGCGATGGGCGTCGCAGGTGTCGCGATCGAGGTCTTCGGCATCGCGGCCGTCCTGATCTTCGGCGGTCTGCTCACGTTCGTGTCGGGCATGGCCGGCTGGCTCGTGCCCGAAGTCCGGGACGCGTAGGCCGCGGTGCCCCGCGTCCCCGCGAGACGTTCGATACACTGGCCGCCGCGTCGCGACCGACCCGCCGGCGGCCGGTCCCACGCCCCAGGCCCCTGGCGGGCGGGGTGAGCGGCGCGAGAGGAGACCGGACGCGAGGATGACCGAACGCGAGCACGGCACGCCCGACGAGCCGGGCGTCGAGGCGGAAGAGCCGGGCGTCGAGCCCAGGGAGTCGTTCGACGTCGAGGAGGCTGACCGGACGGTCGCCGCAACCGAGGGCGCCGAGCGCGAGGCCGAGGCCGAGGAGACGACCGTCGAGCCGACCCCGATCCCGGGCGAAGGACCCGGTCGCAGGGGCCCGGGGCGCGGCCCGCGTGGTGGTCGACCGGCCCCTCCGGCGCCGGCTCCTTCGATCTCCGAGCAGGTCGTCCACATCGACGACCGCATCTCGGCGGTCTTCGTGATCGTGTCGATCGCGGTGTTCGTGGGCATCCTGGCCTACGGGGTGTTCCTGGGATCGGGCGGCGTCTTCACGCCGTTGCCGTCGCCGAGCCCACTGGTCGTCCCGAGCGCCTCGGCCGCGCCCAGTCCCTCGGCCACGGAGAGCGCGTCCCCGGCGGCCACCGAGAGCGCGTCCCCGGCGGCCACCGAGAGCGCGTCCCCTGCAGCCTCCGGCAGCCCCGCTCCGTCCGGCAGCCCAGCTCCGTCCGGCAGCCCAGCTCCGTCCGGCAGCCCGGCGGCCTCCGGCAGCCCCAGCCCGGCCAGCGCGAGCCCATCGCCCTCCTGACGGATGGGCCGCGGCACGCCGATGCCCGCGGCACGCCCGACACCCGACGGGTCCTCGCGGAGTAGGCTCGACCCAGGATGGACCCGTTTCGCCGGCGGCTGCGGGGCCTCCGAACGTGGCTCTGCGGGGCGTATCCTCGCCAGGTGACCGAGGAGGCCTCGCTCGAAGAGGCACGCACCGCGATGGTCGCCCGCCAGCTCCGCGCCCGCGGGATCCTCGACGAGCGTGTCCTCGAGGCCATGGCCATCGTCCCACGTGAGGAGTTCCTCCCCGGCTGGCGGCGGGACCTCGCGTACGTGGACGGAGCCATCCCGATCGACGCTGGCCAGACGATCAGCCAGCCGTACATCGTCGCGCTCATGACGGAGCTGCTGGCGCCGCAGGCTGGTCAACGCGTCCTCGAGGTCGGGACCGGATCCGGATACCAGGCCGCGATCCTCGCCCAGCTCGGCTGCCACGTCGTGACCATCGAGCGGCTGCCCGACCTCGCGGCGAGCGCACGCGAGCGGCTCGTCCGGCTCGGCTACGGCGATGCTGTCGAGATCAGGGTCGGCGATGGCACGCTCGGCGATCCGGAGGGGGCGCCCTACCCACGGATCATCGTGACGGCCGCCGCACCGCGGATCCCTACCTCGCTGCGCGAACAGCTCGACCCGGTCGGCGGGCGGCTTGTGCTCCCCGTCGGCGCCCGCTGGGAGCAGGAGCTCGTGCTCGTCATCCGCGACGGCGACGAGTGGCACGAGCAGCGGGCCGGAGGATGTGTGTTCGTCCCGCTCGTCGGGGCCGAGGGGTTCCAGGGCGAGTAGGCGGCGCCCGGTCGCCCGCGAGCCAACGCCCCGGTCGCCCCGCGAGCCAGCACCCCGGTCGCCCCGCGAGCCGGCGCCCTCGCTCGATATACTCGCTCGGCCATGGCCCATGTCTTCGTCGCCCCGCACCCCGACGACGTCGCGCTCTCCTGCGGGGGCCTCATCGCCAGCCTGCGCGAGCTGGGCCAGAACGTCACGATCGTCACCGTCTTCTCCGGGAACGGCGCCACCGAGCGGCTCTCGCCCTACCAGCGCGACGCCCTGGGCTTCGGGACGAAGGCCCTGGCCCCCGCGACCGAGGCGTTCAACCGGGCGAACATCGCCGCCGACTGGCCGCTCGGCCCGGGCGACGCGCTGCCGCCCTGGGCGGCGACCGAGGCCCGGCTCGACGCCACCCAGGCCGAGGCCGACTCGGCTGCCAAGAGCTTCTGGCAGCGCTCCTCGTGGTACCGCCGGGCGAGCATCCGCAATCAGCCCCTCGCCGGACAGCCGCTCATGGACGATCAGCCGAACCAGGGCGCCGTCCTGACCGACGAGGTCATGGAGGCCGCGGCGGCCGGCGACGCGATGGCTCGCCGGCGGGTCGAGGACGAGCGCTACGCGTACTTCGCCGAGGCGTCGGT
>JAPVSP010000423.1:0-3057 GCA_047519685.1 Chloroflexota bacterium | reverse complement strand
GCCACGCTGAAGCTGACGCCCGCGTTCGTGTCAATGCCTGGGTCGACGTCCAGAAGAACGTTGAAGAATTGCGTCGGGCCGGTGCTCGCGGGCCAGGTGGCGCCGCCGCCAGCCGCCACGAACTCAACCGTGCCGCCCGTTCCGTTGAACTTGCCGCTGCTCTTGAAGTCGTGGTACTCCCTGAACGTCCCACCCGTCTGGTTCCAAGTCCCTGCAGCGAGCGAGCCGGAAGCGACGTCGGTCGTGAAGTCCTTGACGTCGACGTTCCCGGCCTGGTTGAAGGTGCCGCCCGCATTGATCGTGATCGCGTCCGTCGGTGCCGTTCCGATCGCCGACGCCATGTGCAACGTGCCGCCGGTCTGATTGAACGTGCTCGAGTTGGCCGTCGTGCTGAGCGCGAGAGTTCCCGACGCCAGGATGGTCCCGCCCGACTGCGTGAACGTGCCGTTCATGTTGAAGGCAGCGGTGACGCTGAGCTGGCCGCCCGAGACGGTCATCGAGGCGCCGCTGTTGATCGTGAGGGTCGCGATCGTGATGGTCTGACCGGTCGTGATGTTTGGATAGTTTGTGGCAACTACCGGGATGACGGCCGTGTCGCCGGCCGCCGGCACGGTTCCGCCCCAGTTACTGGCAACGGTCCAGTCGCTGCTTGTCGTTCCTGTCCATGTCCTTGTCGCGCCGGCCACGTAGGGGCCCACCAGAGGACCGCCGCCGGGAACTCCGGCCGGGGCCACCGGATCGGTCGACGTGTCGGCGATCGCACGCGCGAGGTTCAGCCGTCCGTTGCCGGTCTGCTCGGCCGTTCCCGCCGCGTCCGCGTTCCTCGCCAGGCGGCCGACGATCACTCCGTTCGACGCCGAGGGATCCGCAGCCATCATCAGCGCGGCCGCGCCTGCGACGTGCGCCGCCGCCGCCGACGTGCCTGAAATGGTCGTCGTCCCGCCGCCGAGCGCGTCGGCGGTGATCCCGACGCCCGGCGCGGCGAGGAACGTATCTGCGCCGTCGTTGCTCCCGGCCCACAGTGCGTCCGTCGAGTCGGTCGCCGAGACGCCGACCACCTTCGCGTCGCCGGCCGGGTACGTCGCCGTCGAGACGCCGTCGTTGCCGGTCGCCGCGACGATCACCGCGCCGTGCGCCCACGCGTACTCCACCGCGTCTTGGAGCGCCTGGCTGAACCCGGGGTTGCTGAACCCCATGAGGATCACGTTCGCGCCGTGATCCACGGCCCACACGACGCCCGCGATGATGTCGCTGTCCTGGCCAGCGCCGGTCGCGTCGAGGACCTGCACCGGCATCACGCTTACGCCCGCGTACCCGACGCCGGCGATGCCGGACCCGTTGTCGGTCTCGGCGGCCGCGATGCTCGCGAGCCACGTCCCGTGGCCGTTGGGGTCGCTCGTAGGGTCGCCCCCGAACGCGGACCATCCGGGCGTCAGCCGCCCGGACAGGTCCGTGACGCTCGAGTCGACGCCGGTGTCGAGGACGGCGATGGTCGACGAGCCGCTCGGCGTGACGGAGCCGTAGACCTGGCCCCATCCGATCTGCGGGAGGGCCCACTGGTCGGCATACGAGGGATCGGACGGAACGGCCTCGGCGTCGCGGGTCCGGTCGCGGTCGACGCTCTCGACTTCGGCGTCGGCCGCGTACGCGTCCACGTACGAACTCACGTCGCCCGTCGGCACGTCGATCACATGTAGCCGCAGGGCCGGGATCGACGAGGACTCGACGCCGCCGTCCCTCGCGATGACGGCCGCCTGCTCGGCGTCGGTCAGACCGGGGACCGTCTGGACGATGATGCTCTGGGTCGGCCCCGAGTACGGGGTGGGCGAGGCGCTCGGCGTCTCAGACGGCGAGGGGCTGGGGGTCTCGGGGGGAGCGGAGCTCGGTGTCTCGGATGGGGTAGGGCTCGGGGCTTCGGAGGGACTGTCGGTCGGGGAGGGGCTCGAGGTGTCCGTCGGCGTCGGGGTCGGCGTCTCCGACGGACTCGGTGAGGGCATCGGACTCTCGGTCGAAGGGCTCGGCGACGGCTCGGTCTGCGCGATGGCCCTGGCCGGATCGAGGCCGATGTAGGCGATGAGCTGAAGCAGGATGGTGATCGATACGAGAGCGCGCAATCGGCGGAGTCCGCGTCGCTTCGCTGGCACCCCAAAGACCCCCTTCTCTCTCCCCGAGAGGCCGGGTGCCCGCCCGACCCTCACTCCCCCGCCGGGAAGCCTATCCCCCATTCGCGCTCCAGCGCACGGAGCGGCCTACCGGCGGTAGCCATGTTGACCTACAAATGGTCGACCGATGCGCGGATTCCTACAATGGCGCGCGGCCTAGGTCTTTAGACCGATCTTCGCCTGAGCCCTTCTGTGCCCCGAACACGAAGGCACGGAGGCGGGAAGCCTCCGTGCCCTCGTCTTGTCGAACGCGTTTGAGCTTAGCCGTATCTCGCCGACCAGGTCGCTATCTTGTCGACCCCTCCGCCCAGTTTGTTCAGTTGGACCGAGATCGTGTCGGTCGTCCCGTTGAACGACAGGGTATGGGTCGCGTCCTGACAGGTGCTCGTCCCCGCCGTGATGGTGCAGGTCACGTTCGTGGCCACATCGTTCTTGAAGACGGTGAACTGGTAGCCGCTGCCGGCTTGGTTCGCAGACATGTGCACCGTGAAGTTCGACAGCGTCCCGGCGGTGGGCAGCACGCCGTCGGCAACGGCCGAAGACGGATCGACTTCAGCGTGGAACAGACCCATGAACTTGTTGTCCGCTGTGTTGGAGTTCCCCGTGCTGCCGCCGATCGTTCCCGTACCACCCGAACCCGCTGGGCCCGCGGGACCAGTTGGGCCAGTAGCACCGGTGTCGCCCGTCGGGCCTGCCGGGCCGGCGTCTCCCGCCGGACCACGCGGACCTGTCGCACCGGTGTCGCCCGTCGGGCCTGTCGGGCCGGCATCTCCCGCCGGACCACGCGGACCTGTCGCACCGGTGTCGCCCGTCGGGCCTGTCGGGCCCTGCGGACCGGTCGGGCCGATGTGGCCTGTCGGGCCCTGCGGACCGGTCGGGCCGATGTCGCCTGCTG
>JAPVSP010000422.1:0-4860 GCA_047519685.1 Chloroflexota bacterium | reverse complement strand
GGCTGCCGCCTCCAGCCCGTCGGACCGAGCGACGCCGCCGCGTGGTTCCACTTCGGCGCCATCGGCGGCCGCGATGCCCGGGGCTGCCGGGTCGAGTGCGCGGACATGGCGCACGACGCGACCGGCCAACCGGTACCCTCGGCCGCTCTCGCCTGACGCTGCGCCGCCCGCGGCGGCGGCGACCCCGCCCGGCGCTCTCCTCAGGCGTCCGCGCGGCGGGCCCGGCTCCCCGGGACGATCCCGCGGGCGCCGTCGTCCGTCAGCCGCCCGCCGTCTCGATCCGGTAGCCGACGCCGCGCACGGCGACGACGGCGGGTCCGCCGGCCGCCTCGAGCTTCGCGCGCAGGCGAGTGAGGTGCGGCTTGAGCCAGAGCAGATCCGGGTCGGTCTCGCTGGGCCAGCCAGCGCGGGCCAGCCGGTGATGCGGGACGACGTCGCCACCGGCCCGGACCAGGGCCTCGAGCAGCCGATGCTCCGTCGGCGTGAGGGGCAGGACCGCCGGCCCGACCCGCGCCTCGTGGCGGCCGGCGTCGATCGTCAGGTTCCCGGCCCGCAACGGTCCGCTCGCCGGGCCCGCTCCCGCGGCATCGGCCCGGCGCATGACCGCGGCGATGCGTGCCAGCAGCTCGGCCTTGCCGAAGGGCTTGACGAGATAGTCGTCGGCGCCGAGCTCGAGGGCGCGGACCTTGGCCGGCTCGCCGCTCTCGCCCGAGACGACGACGATCGGGGTCGTGCCGAGCGCCCGGATCTGGCCGGCGACCGAGTAGCCGTCGGGCCCGGGCATCGCGAGATCGAGCAGGACGAGGTCGGGCGACTCCTCCCGGAACCGCTTGACCGCGGTGAGGCCGTCGTAGGCGGTGATGACCTGGTGGCCCTCCGTGCCGACGAGCGCGGTGACGGCGCCGACCATCGCCGGATCGTCGTCGACGACGAGGATGCGCAGCTGCCGGGTCGTCGGCATGGCTCCCTTCCTTCCTCCCCCGGCCTAGACCGCCACGGCCGCGGCCATCGCCAGGACGAACCGCGCGCCGGTGGGCTCGGCCGGCTCGCACCACAGCCGGGCGCCCATCGACTCGGCCAGGCGGCGGGCCGCATAGAGGCCGATCCCGGAGCCACGGGCGGTGTGGGTGTCGCGTCGCGCGTAGGGCTCGAAGATCCGTTCGCGCCACTCGGGCGGGATGCCGGGCCCCTCATCCGAGACCGCGAGACGGGCGATGCCCTCCGACAGCCCGACCTCGACGGCGATGAGGGTCGCCGGCGGCGCGTACTTCACGGCGTTCTCGACGAGATGCTCGAGGATCTGGCGGAGGCGGCCGGCGTCGGCGAGCCCGTGCAGGTGGACCGGGACGCGGACCTCCACCGTGTGACCGGCCACCAGGGGACGCATCGTCTCCAGGACCTCCCCGGCCACGGCGCCCAGGTCGACCGGCACGATCTCCGCCGGCGCCGCCTCGGCCGCGGGTCGGACCGAGGCGAGGACCGAGTCGATGAGCCGGTCGAGGCGCTCGATCTGGCCGGTCGCGGCCCGATGCCATCCGTCCCGGGTCTCGCGGCGGCCGGGGTCGCGGGACTCGCGACCCTCGAGGGCCGGCTCCTCCGCCAGGAGGTCGGCGTAGGCGCGGACGATCGCCAGCGGGGTCCGCAGCTCGTGCGTGACGAGCGCGATGAGCTCGGTCCTTGCCCGGTCGATCGCCCGGAGCTCGTCGGCCCGCGCCTCGGCCTCCCGCTGCAGGCGGACCCGCTCGACGATCCCGGCGAGCAGGTCGGCGATGGCCCCGAGCTGCGCGACGTCGGCAGCGTCGAAGTCCCGCGGGCGCTCGGTCTGGACGTTGAGCACCCCGACGACCCGGTCGTGCCAGACGAGCGGCACCGACAGCATCGAGGCGATGAAGCGCTTCTGGTCGATGCCGCGGACCCAGAGGAAGCGGGGATCGCTGGGCACGTCGGCGACGACGGTCGGGCGTCGCTCCGCGGCGACGCGTCCGGTCACACCCTCGCCGAACGGCACGGTCGCCCGGCCGATCTGATACTTGTCGAGCCCGTTCGTCGCCGCGAGGGTCAGGTGGCGCTCGTCCCGATCGAGCAGGTAGAGGGAGGAGACATCGGCGTGAAGGGCGTCACGGGTCTGGTCGACGACCGTCTCGAGGAGCTCGTCCCAGGTCTGCGCCTTCGTCGCCAGGCGGGCGACATGGTGGAGGAACCGGAGCTGCTCGAGCTGCTCCGACCCGCCGTCGCGGGCCCGGGACGTCCCGCCCGCCGCCCGCGCGCCCTCGGCGGCCGCACCGGCAGGAGACCTGGGTCGCTCGGTCGTCGCCACGCCCTCCACGATACAGAGGCTAGAGGCGAGCGTCCGCCGGGTGGGTTGCGGGCCGGTTGCGGGCGGGTGGCCGGCGGGGGGCGACGCGCACCGATCGGCCTCGTCGAGGTTCCCGGGTGACCCGCGCTCGGCCGGCCCGGATGCGGAACCCGGCCATCCGGGCGGAGCCCCGGGGCATCGGGACCGCGGCCGCACGCGACCCCCTGGCGCGCGAGGTCAAGCTGCTCGGCGCCCTCCTCGGCCAGGTCATCGTCGAGCAGGCCGGCCTGCCGCTGCTGGAGACGGTCGAGCGGATCCGGCGGCGGACGATCGCGCTCCGGCGGACCGACGACCCGGCGGAGCGGAGCCGACTGGCGGCCGAGCTCGACGAGCTCGACCTCGATGCCGCAGAGGCGGTCATCCGGGCGTTCGCCCTGTACTTCCGGCTGGTCGACGTCGCCGAGGCCAACGACCGCGTCCGGACGCTGCGACACCGCGAGCGGGATGCGCCACGGGGACTCCCGGACCGGTCCATCGCGGACGCCGTTCGCCGGCTGCGCCGGGCCGGCCACCCGCCGACCGAGGTCGAGGCGCTGGTCGGGCGCCTGCGGGTCGGGCCGGTCCTCACGGCCCATCCCACCGAGGCGCGTCGTCGGACGCTGCTCGTCGCGCTCCGCCGGCTCGCCGGGCTGGTCGCGCGGCTCGACGAGCCGCGGCTCACGCGGGACGAGGACGCGGACATCCGGCGGCGGCTCCGCGAGGAGGTGACGATCCTCTGGCGCACCGCCGAGCTGCGCTCCGCCGCTCCCTCCCCGCTCGACGAGGTCCGGACCGCGATGGTCGCCTTCGACGAGTCCCTGTTCACCGTCACCCCGCGCCTCTACCGGGCGCTCGACGCCGCGCTCGACTCCGCCGGCGAGGGCCGGGTCGCCGATGTCGCCGCGGCGAGCGATACCGGTCGAACGGGCACCCGCCCGCCGCGCGTGCCGGCCTTCCTCGCCTGGGGTAGCTGGGTCGGTGCCGACCGGGACGGGAACCCGAATGTCACCGCCGAGACCACGATCCAGGCGCTGCGCATCCAGGCCGACCACGTCCTGCGCGGCTACGAGGCCGTGACCGCCCGCCTCATGGGCACCGTCTCGGCCGGGACCCCCCCGGAGCGCGTGCCGCGGGCGCTGGCCGCCCGCCTGGCGCTCGATGCCGAGGAGCTGCCCGAGACGAGCCGGTCGCTCCGGGGCCGGTTCCCCGACGAGCCGTATCGGATCCGGCTCGGGGCGATCGCCGAGCGGCTGCGCCGGACCCGCGCCGGGCTGACCGGCGCGGCCGCGCCGCTGTCGGGCCGCTACCCGTCCGCGGCGTCCCTCGCGACCGAGCTCGCCGAGATCGCCGACGCGCTGGCCGCCGACGGCCTGGACCGGGTCGCCTACGGCGAGGTCCAGGACCTGCGCTGGCAGGTCGAGACCTTCGGGTTCCACCTCGCCTCACTCGAGGTCCGCCAGCACAGCGCGGTCCACGAGGCGGCGCTCCGCGTCCTCGGGACGGCCGGTCCCGGCGATCGCACCGCGCTCGCGGCCGACCTGCCGGGGGTGCCGGGCGTCAGCGCGCTCGAGGTGCTCGCGACGTTCCGGGCGATGGCCGAGGCGCAGCGCCGATTCGGGCCGGACGCCTGCCGCCGGTACGTCGTCTCGTTCACTCGCGGACCCGGCGACGTCGCCGCGGTCCTCGACCTGGCCAGGCGAGCGGGGGAGCGCGATCCGGGCGCCGCGGCGACATCGGGCTTCGCCCCGGCGACCCCGACCCTCGACGTCGTGCCGCTCTTCGAGTCGTCCGACGCGCTCGACGCCGCCGGCCGGATCCTCGACGACCTCCTGTCCGATCCGACCTACCGGGCGCATCTCGAGGACCGGGGCGGCCGACAGGAGGTGATGCTCGGCTACTCCGACTCGAACAAGGAGCTCGGCTTCGTGGCCGCGAACTGGGCGCTCTACCGGGCCCAGGAGGCGCTCGCGGAGACGGCCCGCCGGCGAGGCGTCGAGCTGACGCTGTTCCACGGCCGCGGGGGTGCGATCGGCCGCGGCGGCGGACCGGCGAACCGGGCGATCCTCGCGTCGCCCCCGGGCTCCGTCGACGGGCGGTTCAAGCTGACCGAGCAGGGCGAGGTCGTGGCGCAGCGCTACCTCGACCCGGCGATCGCCCGGCGGCACCTCGAGCAGATCGTCGGCGCGGTCCTGCTGGCGTCCACCCGTGAGCACGACGCCGGCGCGGCGGCGACCGAGGCCGACGGTGCGCCGGTCATGGACGAGCTCGCGGCGGGGGCCCGGGAGGCCTATCGGTCCCTGGTCTGGGACGACCCCGACTTCGCCGGGTTCTTCCACGCCGTCACGCCGATCGCCGAGCTGGCCGACCTCCGGCTCGGCTCGCGCCCGGCCTCCCGCGGGGTCGTGCGCGACGGCGGCGCGGAGGCGTCCGCGCCGATCGACGCGCTCCGGGCCATCCCGTGGGTCTTCGCCTGGTCGCAGGCCCGGATCGAGCTGCCGGGCTGGTATGGGCTCGGCTCGGCGCTC
>JAPVSP010000421.1:0-7190 GCA_047519685.1 Chloroflexota bacterium | reverse complement strand
GCGTCACACGCGGGGCGGATCCATCGAGCGCTCGAGCGCCGCGATCGCGACCTCGATCCGCTCGACCTCGAAGGCGGCCTCACGGTAGGCGTCGCTCCCGAGCGCCGCGGCGGCGCGTCGGCGGCGGGCGGCGGCGTGCTCGACGAGGAGCTCGGCGCGTGTCCGCGCGGCCTGGGTGGCCGGCTCCGGTGTGGCCTTCGGCGGCATGCTGCGTCCTCCTGCTCGCTGGCGCGAAGGGTAGCGCGTCGTCGACGGCCCGGCGGAGGGCGCGGCGGGTCCGACCGAAGGTCGCGACCCTCAGGCGTCGATGGTCGCGACCGGCTGGTCGCGGCTGACCTGGTCGCCGACCCGGACGCCCACGGCCGTGACGTGGCCGGACGAAGGGGCGGCGACCACGTGCTCCATCTTCATCGCCCCGAGGGTCACGACCGGATCGCCCGCCTCGATCGCGTCACCGATCGACACGTGCACCGCCACGACGGACCCGGGCATGGGCGCCGCGACGAGCGAGCGACCGCCGGTGAGATGGGCCGCCGCCGCGCGAGCGGCCCGATCCACGTCGGGGGGCGGCGCGAGCCGGAACGCGACGGACCGACCGTCCACGTCGACGTGCGCGACGCCGTCGCGCTGGACGACCTGGGCGTCGCCTCCGACCGGTCCGAGCGGCACCGGCACGGCCCGCTCCGCAGCGTCGGTCGCGAGCCGCAGGATCGGCGGCGCGTTGAGCCGCCAGCCACCGGCCCACGGGTCGTCGCCGGCCGAGCCGAGCAGCGCGTCGCCGATCGAGCGGGCAGCGACGGCCCAGGCCTGGTCGGGCATCGGGAGCGTCGCGCTCGCCGCGAGCGGCGCCGGTGGCCAGATGGACGCGAGGGTGTCGATGCGAGCCTCGCCCTCGCGGACGGCGGGCTGCCGGACGAGCCAGCGGAGGAACCGCAGGTTCGTGACGAGGCCCAGGACGAGCGTGTCGTCGAGCCCGGCGGCCAGCCGGTCGAGCGCCTCTGGCCGATCGGCGCCGTGGGCGACGATCTTCGCGAGCAGGGGGTCGAACCGCCCGCCGACCCCCGCACCTGGCGACACGCCCGCGTCGACCCGGAGCCCCGGCCCGGCCGGCCAGCGAAGCGCGGCGACCCGGCCCGTCGCCGGCAGGAAGCCGGACTCCGGGTCCTCCGCATACAGCCGGACCTCGACCGCATGACCACCGGTCGCGCGGGCCGCATCGGCGGCCGCCTGGTCCAGGCCCAGCGACTCGAGTCGCTCGCCGCCGGCGATCCGCAGCTGGTCGGCGACCAGGTCGCGGCCGGTGATCGCCTCGGTCACGGGGTGCTCGACCTGGAGCCGGGTGTTCATCTCGAGGAACCAGAACGAGCCGTCGTCGGCCAGCAGGAACTCGCACGTGCCGGCCGAGACGTAGCCGACGGCCCCGGCCAGTCGCAGCGCCGCCGCACCGAGCCGTGCCCGGAGCTCCTCGCCGACCGCCGGGGAGGGCGTCTCCTCGAGCACCTTCTGGTGGCGCCGTTGGATCGAGCAGTCGCGCTCGCCGAGGTGAACGCCGCCCCCCGCGGCGTCGAACAGCACCTGGACCTCGACGTGCCTCGGCCCCTCGACGAAACGCTCGAGGATGACGCGGTCGTCCCCGAAGGCGCCGCCCGCCTCCCGCCGCGATGCGCCGAGGGCGCTCGCCAGCTCGGAGAGCGAGCGGACGACTCGCATCCCCTTGCCTCCGCCTCCGGCGGCGGGTTTGATCAGCAGCGGGAGCCCGATCCGACGGGCGGCTCGTCGGAGGGCCGCCTCGGACTGGTCGTCGCCGTCGTAGCCCGGGAGGACCGGGAGGCCGAGGGAGGCAGCCAGTCGGCGGGCGGCAGCCTTGTCGCCCATCGCCCGGATGGCCGCCGGCGGCGGCCCCACCCAGCGGAGGCCGGCGGCGATGACGGCCTCTGCGAACTCCGGCCGCTCGGCGAGGAAGCCATACCCCGGGTGGACGGCGTCGCTGGCGGCGGCGAGAGCGGACGCGACGACCGCGCCCGGCTCGAGGAGGTCGAGCGCGCTGGGTCCCTCCGCGTCCGGGACGACGGCCCGGATGCCGAGGCGGTCGCACGTCCGGACGATCCGGGCCGCGATCTCGCCCCGGTTCGCGACGAACAGCGACCGGAGGGCGACGGCGTTCGAGGCCGCGGCTGGAGCCGGGGAGATCGGGGACGCCCCGGCTGGAGCCACTAACGCGTCTAACGCGTCAGACGCGACACGCCAACGCCCTCCGACGCGTCTCGCTGGCAGCCGGCCGGTCAGGATCCAGCGCTGGAGGCTCCGCGTCGTCGTCCCGATCCGCGCGGCGGCCTGGCTCGGGCTGAGCTCGTCGGACATGTTCGGCGCGATCGTCGCATCGACGTCGCGCGGGCGCAAGGGGGCCGGCCGGGACCGGAGCCTCAGTCGCCTTCCCGCGGTTCGGGTACCCAGGCCGGACGCCGCTTCTCCGTGAACGCCCGGAACCCCTCCAGCGCCTCCGCGGAGGTGCGCTGGCGGGCGATGACGCGGGCCGTGTGCCACTTCGCCGCGCCGTGGGTGATCCCCCGGACCTCGCGGACGATCGACTTCGCGGCCCGGGCCGCGGTCGGGCCAGCCGCGAGCAGGTCGGCGACGGCCGACTCGACAGCGGCGTCGAGCGCGGCCTCGCCCTCGACGACCTCGTGGACGAGGCCGATCCGCTGGGCACGGATCGCGTCGAAGCGGCGCCCGCCGGGAAAGAGTGCCCGGGCATGCGATTCGCCGATCTTCGCCACGACGAAGGGCGCGATGACCGCCGGCAGGATCCCCAGGCGCGTCTCCGTGAAGCCGAAGCGCGTTCCCGACTCCGCGATGACGAGGTCGGCGACGGCGCAGACACCCATCCCGCCGCCGAGCGCGGCCCCGTGGACCCGGGCGACGACCGGGGCCGGGCAGGTGTCGATGGCGTCGAACATGTCGGCCATCGCCATCGCGTCCTGCTCGTTCGCCTCCTGGCCGAGGGCCGTCGCCGCCCGCATCCAGGCGACGTCCGCCCCGGCGCAGAACGAGGGACCGTCGCCGGCGATGACGACCGCCCGGAGCGCCGTCGGCTCCTCCCGGGCGAGGCCCGCGAAGACGGCTCGCAGCTCGGCGATGGCCTCGGCGTCGAAGGCGTTGTGGACCTCGGGCCGGGCGAGCGTCACCCGGGCGACGACGCCGCCAGGTCCGGTCCGCTCGAGGCGCAGCGCAGGGCTCACCGGGCCATCGTAGCGGCCGCCGCCCGCCGGAGACGGTCCATGACCGCCCGACCCAGCCCGCGCTCGTCCACGGGCTGGGCGACGATCCGGTCGACCCGTGCGTCGTCGAGCCGGTGGAGCGCGTCGAACAGCCGCGCAGCGGTCTCGATCGGATCGCCGTTCGCCGCCAGGACCTCGACCGCCGCGAACGGCCCGCCGAGGGCCTCCGCCCGCCTCCGGCCCGCGTCATCGGCGGCGAGGAGCCCGAGTCGCTCCCCCGGCGCCGGGCGGACCGCCTCGTGCGGCGGGACCAGCACCAGCGGCGGCCGCGGTGCGTAGTGCGCGGCGGCCCGTCCGGGCGACAGCGCGCGGACCTCCTCGTGGCCCGGTGCCTCGAGGGGTCCGATGACGGCCTCGACCGCCTCGGCCGGCAGGCCGCCGGGTCGCAGGAGCGCGGCTCGACCGCCGGCCAGGAGGACGACCGTCGACTCGACGCCGACCCGGCAGGGACCCCCGTCGAGGATGAGGGCCACGCGGTCGCCGAGCTGTCGGGCGACGTGCTCGGCCCGCGTCGGGCTGAGCTTCCCGAACGGGTTCGCCGACGGCGCCGCGACGGGGACCCCGGCCGTCCGGATGAGGGCCAGCGCGACCGGATGGTCGGGCATGCGGATGGCCACGGTGTCGAGCCCCGCCGTGACGATCCCGGGGATCGATGGCCCCTTCCGGAGCACGAGCGTCAGCGGCCCCGGCCAGAACCGCTCGACGAGCGCACCCACGCGGGGGTCGTCCGCGTCCGCCGGGACGACATGGGCCGCAAGGTCGCCGGGCGCGGCGACGTGGACGATGAGCGGATCGAAGCTCGGTCGACCCTTGATCTCGAAGACGCGGGCGACCGCGATCGGATCCAGCGCGTCGGCGCCCAGCCCATAGACGGTCTCGGTCGGGAACGCGACCGGCTCGCCCGCGCGCAGGCGGCGGGCCGCCTCCTCGATGGCCGAGGCCGAGTCGCCGGGCAGGATGCGGGGAGCGGACACGCGGCGATTCTCGCAGGCCGTGACGCCGGCCGGACCGCGCCGGTACGCTGGGCCGGTGCTCCTGGGCATCGACCATGTCGTCATCGCCTGCGCGGACCCGGACGCCGCCGCCGGCGAGCTGGAGCGGGAGCTCGGCCTGCGCGCATCCGGTGGGGGACGACATCAGCGGCTCGGCACGTTCAACCGGCTCGTCTGGCTCGGTGACAGCTACCTCGAGCTCATCGGCGTCGCCGACGCGGGCCTCGCGATCGGATCGTGGATCGGCGCGCCGACGGTCCGCGCTCTCGAAGGCGGCGGGGGCCTGGCGACGTTCGCCATCGCCTCCGACGCGCTGGTGGCCGATCTCGAGCGGCTCCGGGAGCATGGCTCCCTGCTGGAGGGGCCGCTGCCCGGCGAGCGGGTCCGAACGGACGGGCGGGTCGTCCGCTGGAGGCTCGCGCTGCCGCCACGGCTCGGGCCCGACGCGCCGCCCTTCCTCATCGAGCACGATGGGGCGGCCGCGGAGTGGTCGCCGGCCGAGCGGGCGGAGCGAGCGGCCGCGGTCCACCCGGCCGGTGGGCCGGTCCGGCTGGAGGCGCTCGAGTTGTCGGTCGCCGATGTCCAGCGGGCCCAGGTCCGCTACCTGCGCTCGAGCGGCCTCATCTTCCGGCCATCGCTGGCGGGCCGCGGGGCGCGCGATGCGACCGTCGGCGCACAGACCGTGCGCCTCCGGCCCCTGCGTGGACCGGACGAGGGCGGTCGGACGGTCGTCCGGCTGCGCGTCCTCGACGTGTCGGGCGCGGATGTCGCGGCCGATCTCCTCGGCTGTCGCTTCGTCCTTCGCCGGGGCGGCTGACGGGTCCCCCGGCGACCTGGGCCCCGGCCGGGTCAGCCGCTGGCCGGATCGAAGCGGTAGACGTCGCGGGCCCAGACCCGCTCGAGGCCCATCCGCTCGAGGTTCCGGACGGAGGGCTCGGCCTCGACGTCGGCCGTGCCCATGACCACCTCGCAGCCGGCCGCCTCCGCCAGGCTCGCGCGGGCGCCGATGAGCGCGCGCTGCACGCCCCGTCCGCGCGCCTGGGGCAGGACGGCGCCGCCGCGCAGGAGTCCGACCCCGCGGCGGACGTAGAGCAGGCCGGCGCCGACCGGTCGGCCGGCCAGCTCGGCGACGACGGCCGTGTGGCCGGCGAGCGAGGGTAGCCGGCCGAGGACCGCCTCCCGGGCGTCCAGCTCGGCGGCAGGCGTCCCCGTCGCCCGGGCGGTGAGGCTCGCCCAGGCCGCCGCCTCCGAGCGCTCGATCTCGCGCACGACGACGTCCGCCGGGGCCGCGGTCGCCTGGAGCCGGGACGGCGGGGCGGCGAACATCGCGATCGTGAAGTCGGGGATCGCGCCCGGCCACGGCGGATCGGCCGTGGACAGCCAGCCGTCGACCCCCGCCCTCCGGTAGTGGTCGAGGACACGCGGCAGCATGTGTGGCAACCCGCGGAGCCCCATGGCGTGGTTGAAGGCGGGCCCGGGCAGCTCGCCCGAGGCGGCGATGGCCAGCTCGCCGTCGTCCACGATCTCGATGGCGAACCCGGCGTCGGCCGCCGCGCGCCAGCGGGCGAGATCCGAGCCACGCTCGGCCTGGTCGAGTCGATCGAGCAGGCGGAAGACTCCGGCGAGGGACCCGGGTGCCGGCGGCAGGACGCGGATCCCGTCGCCCACCCGGGCCTCCCCTTCGGCGAGGACCCGGGCGTACATCCGGCTGTCGTCCGGGTGCGTCTTGATGGAGATGCGGGCGAAGCGGCCGTCGCGGAAGCTTCCGGCGATCGTCTCGCACGGGTCGTCGGGCTTCGACAGCTCGAGCACGAGCCGGTCGCCGATCGCCAGCCGGGTGCCGGCCGGCAGCCTCGCGAGCTCGATCCCCTCCGTCGTGAGGTTCTCGCCGCAGGACCCCGGGAAGATGGGGTGCCCCTCGGCCGCCACACGCCGGATCGCCTCGATCGCGAAGAGCGCCACGGCGCGATGGGGGCCGCCGTGGACCGTGCCGTCGTGGTGTCCGTCGCCCTCCAGGCCCATCGGTCCCACCCAGGCGCGATCGACCGGCCGCTTCGGGACGCCGCGCGCCGAGACGTTGACCTGCAGGACGCGACCGACCCCCAGCGGGGCCTCGGTGCTCATCGGGCCTACATCCGGAAGACGCCGAACCGGGTGTCCGGGATCGGTGCATGCAGGGACACCTCGATGCCGAGGGCCAGGACGCGCCGTGTATCGAGCGGGTCGACGATGCCGTCGTCCCACAGCCGGGCGGTCGCGTAGTACGGGTCGCCCTCGCGCTCGTAGGTCTCGAGGATCGGCGCCTCGAACGCCGCCCGTTCGGCCTCGGACGACCAGCGGCCGCCGGGCAGCGACGCCTCCCGGACCGTCGACAGGACGCGCGCCGCCTGCGGCCCGCCCATGACGCTGATCCGGCTGTTCGGCCAGGTCCACAGGAAGCGCGGCGAGTACGCGCGGCCGGCCATCGCGTAGTTCCCCGCGCCGAAGCTCCCGCCGATGATGACCGTGAGCTTGGGGACCTCGGCGCAGGCGACGGCCGTGACCAGCTTCGCCCCATCCTTGGCGATCCCGCCGGCCTCGTAGTCCCTGCCGACCATGAAGCCGGTGATGTTCTGGAGGAAGACGAGCGGGATCCGCCGCTGGGCCGCCAGCTCGATGAAGTGGGTGCCCTTGAGCGCCGACTCGCTGAACAGGATGCCGTCGTTGGCGATGATCCCGACCGGATAGCCCTCGATGTGGGCGAACCCACAGACGAGCGTCTTGCCGTAGAGCGGCTTGAACTCGTGGAGCCGGCTGCCGTCGACCAGCCGGGCGACGATCTCACGGACGTCGATCGAGCGACGCGGATCCGCTGGCACCGCCGTGTAGAGGTGGGCCGAGCCGTCGCGACCTTCGGGGTCCACCGCGGGCGGCTCGGGGC
>JAPVSP010000420.1:0-3474 GCA_047519685.1 Chloroflexota bacterium | reverse complement strand
CGTGGCCCCATGACCCCAGACGGGGCCCGGTCATGGCCCGTTCGGTGCGGTCGCGCACCGGGAATCGCCGGCTCCTGTGCGGTCCGGTGGAGACCGGTGGGAGGCGCCCTGCCCGAAGGTCCTGGACGAGTACCGGTCGCGCGGGCACGATGGCGATGCCCCCCAGGCAAGGGCCCCGACCGCTCGGTCGGGATCGGTACCAGGACTGATGTACCAGGGGATCTCGGGGACCATGAAGACGCAGCACGGTCGGCGCCGGCGCGCCGGGGTCACTCCGCTCCGCGCCCTCGCATGGGCGACCTCCGCGACGCTGGCCGTGATGGCTGCGCTCGCCCCCTCGTCCGGCTCGCTCGTTCGAGCCGCAACGTCCGAGCCGGTCTACGGTGCGACGGGGATCGTCGTCGACGGCATCCGCACGGACTGGCAGGGCACGTCGCCGTTCGCCTCGATGTACCGGGCCGCGAAGCCGGACAAGCCGGTCGAGTCGACGCTCTTCCTCCGCTACGACTGCGCGACCGGCACGCTCCTCGCGATGGTCGAGACCGTCGCGGACGTCGTGCTCCAGCCGGGCGGCGACGACTTCGTCAAGGTCGACGGCGCCAAGCTGGCTGGCAGCCCGGACCTCGGCGACTACGAGCAGAGCGCCGACGGCCTGGGCTGGGAGGCCTCCGTGCCGCTCGCGGCGGGCTCGTACGACCTGAACGTCCACGCCGCCGTTCTCGACGGCGGGGCGCAGACCTCGGCCGTGGCCGGACGCTCGATCCCGCTGACGATCGTCTGCCGCAGCAGCAAGGTGACGGCACCGTCGACCGACCCGAGCGCTTCCCCGAGCGTCCCACCGTACGGCGAGCCCGACTTCGGTGGCGACCCCGATCCGCACGACCAGGTGAACGGGCCCAGGGGCATCTGCGGCTGCGACCCCGTGCCGACCCCGGCGGCCGCCGACACCACGACGTCCCCCGTGACCGCGACGGTGGATCCGACGCTCACGCCAGCGATCGGGAACACCGCCGTCGATCCCTCGCCGGCGACCTACCGGGGCGTCGTGCTCGCGATCGTCGGGACGCCGAAGGTGACCCTCCCGCCCACCGACGCCGCTCCGGTCGCCCCGGCCGTCCCGGCGACGGGAACCTGCGGATTGCGCTTCTCGTCCTTGCGGTCTTCCTGGCCGGCCTGGCCCTCGGGCCGGTGGGCCGCCTGCGCAGTGAGGAGGGGGACCGCCCTCGCTGACGACACTCGACCCACCGCGCTGTCCCCTGGCGCCCGCGGCCGGGATGCGATCTCCCGCATCCCGGCCGTTCTCCCTCCGCCGTCAGCCCAGGGAGATGCGGTCTCCCGGCGACACGAACGCGACCGGACCCTCGAACCGGGCGCGAACGGCTTCGAGCGTCGCCGCCGGGTCGTAGCCCATCTGGAGGTGGGTCAGGAGGATCCGGCCGGGATGGGTGGCCGCCGCGAGCTCGGCGACCGAGGGGCCGTCGAGGTGGAGCTCGTCGACGGGGACCGGCCCCGGCCCGAACGACACCTCGGTGAGGAGAACGTCGCCCGGCCGGATGAGGGGTGCGATGTCCAGCGCCCTGCCACAGTCCCCCGAGTAGACCAGTCCGGGCCCCGGCTCACCCGGGACCGAGACGCGCAGGGCATGGCTGTCAGACGTGTGGGTGACGCGCCGGGCCTCGAGCTCGAACGGGCCGATGCGCGAGAGGCCGTCGGGGAAGGGCACCACGTCGAGGGCGGCAGCGACGAAGCCGGATTGCCCGTGCAGCGCATCGAGTCGCTCTTCGAGGCCGTCGGGCGCGTAGACCGTCACACGTCGGGGCGGCGCGAACTCGAAGCGCAGGTAGTGCCGGAGCGGGACCAGGTCGATGAAGTGGTCCGGGTGCAGATGGCTCACGACGATGCCGAGGAGCGCGCTGGGTTCGAGCTGGCGCGCCAGGGCGGGGAACACCCCCTGACCCAGATCGAGGACGAGGGCTTCGCCCCCGGCCTGGAGCAGGTAGGACGACCCGAGCGCTCCGGGCCGGTCCGTGTACGCGGGGCCGGCGCCGAGCACCGTCAGCTCCACGCGGGACCCGGGCGCGTCGTCATGGTGGCTGCCAGCCTACCGTACCGAGGCGAGGCCGGAGGCGTCGCGTGCGATGGAGCGAGGCCGCCGGGCTCGGCGGCCGAGACGCCAGGCTAGTGCTGGCCGGGCGGCGTGCTGGCCTGGCCCGGTGGCGTGCTGGCCTGGCCCGGTGGCGTGCTGGCCTGGCCCGGTGGCGTCGTCGGCCGGCCCGATGGGCTCGCCTGGCCGGGCGGCGTGCTGGCCTGGCCCGGTGGCGTGCTGGCCTGGCCCGGTGGCGTCGTCGGCCGCGCGGACGGTCCCGGAGCGCCGTGCTCGGCCTGCCGTTCCTCCAGCTGCTCGAGCGTCCGGTCGCCACGCGCGATCGCCTGCTCGAGCGCGTCGGTCGCCTGGCTGGGGACCCTGCCGAGCAGGGACTGGAGGACGTCGAGATGGTGACCAACGGCGGCCTGGACCCGCGCCCCCACTGCGTCGGCCGAGCCGTCGGTGGGCAGCGTCTCGGCGACGATGTCGCGATACGCGGCGAGCGCCGCGTCGAGCGCCCCGCGGTCGCCGGAGCTTGCCGCGGCCTGGATCTCCGCCAGTCGCGCGTCGAGGCGGGCGATCTCCGCCGAGGCACGCTCGGCCGGGTCTGCCGGCAGGGTCGCGGACTCGAGCCAGAGGCGGGCGCCGTACAGCGGACCCCCGGCGGTGCTCGCCGCTGAGGCCCCGCCGACCGCGACGACGAGGAGCGCGGCGGCCGCAAGCAGCCCGATGGCAAGGCGCCAGCGGCGCGGCCGGCGCGGCGGGAGCGGGATGACCTGGCGAGGTGGGGCCTCGCCCAGGACCCGAGACCGAACGCGGAGCATGGCGGCCGGATCCGGGCGCAGGCGCGACTGCGCGTACGCCTCGAGGCGCTCCGCCAGCTCGCGCTCGTCCTGGTCCGGCCGTTCCATCCGATCCATCCTTCAGCTCACGACCTCGTCGTTCGAGACCCGAGCGGCACCGGACGGGGGATCGCCGAGCCCGAGCTGCCGCCGCAGAGCGGCGATCGCCCGGAACTGGAGGCCCCGCACCGTGCCTTCCTGCTTGCCCATCGCCGCTGCGGCCTCACGAGCCGAGAGCCCGGCGAAGAAGCGAAGCGCGATCGCGTCGCGCTGCTCTGCCGTGAGCGTCTCGAGCGCCGCAGCGACGGCGTCCATCTCCTGTCTGGCCGCCGCGGCCGCCTCCGGGTCCTCGGCCTCACCGACGCGCTCCGCGATCGATTCGAGGTCGGTGTGCTCCCGTCGGGTACGTGTGTGGTCGATGACGGCATTCCTGGCCAGCCGGAAGAGCCAGCCCCCGAAGGGCACGCCCCGCGATTCGTATCGCGGCAGCGCTTCCAGGGCCTTGACGAAGACCGTCTGCGTCAGGTCCTCCGCGTCCATCGGGCG
>JAPVSP010000419.1:0-1539 GCA_047519685.1 Chloroflexota bacterium | reverse complement strand
CTCACCTGCGAGCAGGCGACCGACCTGGCCGGCGGCTATGTCCTCGGCGCCCTGGAGGCGGCGAACATGGCCCTGGTCCGCGAGCACCTCGCGACCTGCCCGAACCGGCATCCGGAGTTCGCGGGACTGGGCGGGGTCGTCCCGCACCTGGCGGAGGCCCTCGAGCCGATCGAGCCGGCGCCGGAGGTTCGCACGCGGATCGTGGAGGCCGCGAGGGCGGAGCGGCGAGCCGAGGCGGGATCGGGGGCCGCGCCACGCCGTCCGGTCCCAGCAGGACCGCTCGCGTCCGCCAGCCGGCCGTGGTGGCGTTCCCGCGGGGGTCTCGCGTGGGCCGCTGCCGCCGTGGCGATCGCCATCCTGGCCGGGTCGACCGTGTATCTGTCGGGCCAGCTCGCCGACAGCCGGGCGTATGCCGACCAGCTGGCTCGAGCCGTCGCGCTGGCGGGAGCTCCCGGCAGCCGCGCGGTCATCCTCGCTCCCACGCCAGGAGGAGGCGCTCCGGCACCGATCGGCCCTGCCGGGCTCGCCGCGCTGCCGGAGCGTGGCTCGGGTGTCCTCGTCGCCCACGGCCTCGCGCCGACCCGCGGGTCGGAGGTGTACGAGGTCTGGCTCATCCAGGGATCGGCGGCGCCGACCCCGGCCGGCTCGTTCAGCGTCGGCGCGGACGGCCGGGGCTGGCTCGACACCGTCGCCGTCGCGGGGGCCGGACCCGTGACGGTCGCGCTCACGAAGGAACCCGGACCGGGCGCGACGACGCCGACGCTGCCGATCGTCGCGGCCGGCGCGTCGGGGTAGGGTGACGGTCATCGCCACCGGTCGCGCCCGTGCCGCCAGAAAGGATGCCTCCATGCCTGACGCGCCGATCCGCGTGCTGTTCGTCTGCACCGGGAACTCAGCCCGCAGCCAGATCGCGGAGGCGCTCCTCGGCTCGATCGGCGGCCCGGACTTCGCCGTCTTCTCCGCCGGTACCGAGCCCAGGGGTGTGAGCCCGTATGCCGTCCGGGTCCTCGCCGAGCGCGGCATCGACTGGTCGGGCGCGCGCAGCACGTCGGTCGAGGAGCACCTCGGGCAGCCGTTCGACTACGTCATCACGGTGTGCGATCGAGCCCGCCAGAGTTGCCCGGTCTTCCCGGGCACGTACGACACCCTCCACTGGGGGCTCGAGGACCCGGCGGAGGTGGAGGGCTCCGATGAGGCGCGCCTGGCGGCGTTCCGCCGGACCGAGCTCGAGCTCAGCCAGCGGATCCGGCCGTTCGTCGAGGTCGCCCTGCTGGCCGCCGGAAGATCCCGCCGCCCCACGCTCGCCTGAGGGCATCCGGCCCTAGCCTTCGCGCCCGGGCGGGAGGAGGATTCTGCCGGCCCCGAGGTGGCGAGGTGCCCCGGATGGCTGGTCACCTCGGGTCCGCACACCTCGGTTCGTGCGTCCCGGCTGGGAAGGGATCTCGACATGCTGGGCGACTACCTCGAGTTCCAGGCCGAGGTCGGCATCACCAAGCACATGGGCGGCCTCCCCGCCACGCGCGAGCTGCTCTCGCTCTG